>DASRKU010000195.1:0-9919 GCA_035648815.1 Verrucomicrobiia bacterium
ATCATGGTCTGCACCGCGTTCATTGCGTTTGTGGGCCTGGAATGGCTGCCGGCTTGGATGGCTGTCGTGGTCATCGCGCGCGAGCTGGCCATAACGGGGTTGCGCCTCCTGGCAGCGTCCAAGAACGTCGTGCTTGCCGCCGAAAGTTACGGCAAACATAAAACCATTTCGCAGATCATCGCCATCATCTCGATTCTCCTTCTCCATTGCTACGCGCAATGGGGACCGGTCGGACCCATGATCTTTGGCCCGGAGGTGGGCGGACACCCATGGATCTGGTGGTGCGCGGAGCTTTCAAAATGGCTCTCCGTTCTTTTGACGTTTATCTCCGGCTCGCTTTACCTCTGGAAAAACCGCGTCCTTTACCTTTCCGATATGTGATCGGCCTGTGAACCGTTTCCTGCTTTGGATCGCGCGCGGGTTTGGCATCGGCCGCATCCCGGTCGCGCCCGGCACCTTCGGCTCCGTGGCAGGGTTATGCTGGGTGGGATTTCTTCTTTGGTTCAAAAACCCCGCCATTTTTGTGGCCGGCATGTGCGCCGGCCTGGCGCTGTCGGTCTGGGCTTGCGGCAAAGCCGAAGCAATGCTGGGCGCCAAGGATCCCCCTTCGGTGGTGCTCGACGAAATTGCGGCGCTCCCGGTCTGTTTCCTTGCATGGGTCGGAATCGTGCTTTGGAAATTCGGCACGCTGCCCGGACCGGGTTACTTCATGAATGGCAGAAATTGGATCTTCGTGCTCGCGGTGTTTGCCGCGTTCCGGTTCTTCGACATTCTCAAGCCCTGGCCTGTGCGCCAAAGCCAGTCGCTGCCCGGCGGTTGGGGAATCACCATGGATGACGTGCTCGCGGCTGTATACGTCAACCTCGTGGTTGGACTGCCGTATGGATTATTCTTTTCCGGGGGTCAATAAGCAGGGTTCCGCCTAACGCGTGCGCCAGCCTGCGCGCATTGAACGCAACCCTCACCCCAGCCCTCTCCCGTCGGACGGGAGAGGGAGAATTGGTCGACGCGTTCGTTGCTATAACATCGTCAAATCATCCAACGCGTCGGAATGGTCCCCCTCTCCCATCGGATGGGAGAGGGATGGGGTGAGGGTTGGCTTGGAATGCAGGAATCGCAGAGCCAGCACTGTTGCAGCACGCTAGCCGTGGGGATCGGCTTTTTTGGGGACCGGCAGAGTGTCACCACTTTTCTGCGCGGGCTCATACATTCCCGGTTTCATGCCGCCCAGCGGGTCGTGTGTGCGATGATGCCATAGCGCGATCCCGACCGAGGCCACAATCACGATACCCACGAGAATGCATAGCGCGATCAATCCCTTTCGCCAATCCACCTTCGAAAGCTGGAGCATGACAAAATCCAGGGGTCCGCGTTTTGGCCCGCTCAAGGGGGGCGGTTCGCTGAATTTTTCAGTCTTGCCCAATTCCAGGTCCAGGGCGGCCATGGTCTGCGGGACATCCAGTTTCAACAACGTGGCGTAGCAGCGCACGAAACCCCGAATATACACCGGCGCCGAAAAGACATTGAAATCGCCCTGTTCCAGCGCCCGAATATGGTCGGTCCGTATCTTCGTGATCTCGGCGATCTGGTGAATTGTAAGGTTTTTGGTCTCTCGCGCCTGGCGGAGGTTTTCGGCAACCGTGGACATCGTGCCATTTATTTGAGGTTTCGCGCGGCATTTTGCAATAACCGAATTTGCCGGAGAATTGGGCGCGGGAAAGCGCTGCTGCCGGAGCAGCCCGTTCCGCCGGCTTTTGTAGTCCAAACTCGGACACGAGAATTGGCACGCACTCCAGGTGCTGGCGCGGGGGATTGCACTCCAATCAGCAGATCCTTGGAAGTTGTTCGCCGGATGCCATGTCCAGGATTCGTTGCGCGCCAATCGCGCTCCTCAACAGGACCCTGGCAGAAGATTCTTCGGTCACCCGCCCAATCCTGCATGAGGCCGCGCCATTTGGATGCGCGCGCAGAACCGATAGCGCCCGCTCGGCGGCGTCGGCGGGAATAAAAGCCGCGAACCGGCCTTCGCAGGCTACTTGCAAGGGATCGAAACCCAGGATTTCGCATGCCGCCCGAACATCCTCACGGACGGGAATCTCGTTTTCTTCGACGGCGATGGTCACGTGAGCCGCTTCGGAGATCTCATTAAGCACGCTCGTGAGGCCGCCGCGAGTCAGGTCGCGCAGGCAATGAATTTCGATTCCCGCTTTGAGCAACTCGCTCACCAAATCCCAAACAGGCGCCGAATCCGACTCGATCGTGCTTTCAAACTCAAGCCCCTCGCGAACCGCCATGATCGCCATCCCGTGCCGGCCCAAATCGCCATTGATCAGGATCACGTCGCCGGCGCGGACGCTTCGAGGCGCGATGGTCCACGAATGTTCCACCACTCCGATGCCGGCGGTATTCACGAACAAACCGTCGCCCTTTCCTTTGTCCACGACTTTGGTGTCCCCGGTAATGATCTGCACGCCGCTGCGTTCCGCGGCCTTTTGCATGGACCTGACAATGGTCCAGAGAGCATCCATCGCGAGCCCTTCTTCAATGATAAATCCGGCGCTGAGATAAAGAGGCCGGGCGCCGCTCATGGCCAGGTCGTTGACCGTGCCATGCACGGCCAGTGATCCGACGTCGCCTCCGGGGAAGAACAGGGGCCGGACGACATAGGAATCGGTGGTGAAGGCGAGTCGCGGGCCAGGGGTTTCGAACACGCTGGAATCGTGTTGCGAGTCCAGCAGAGAGTTCCGGAATGTCGTCAGGAACATTTTCCCGATCAACTGGTGCATCAGTTTCCCGCCGCCTCCGTGGGCGAGCAGGACATTGGGGTATTGCTGGATGGGGATGGGGCACGAAGCCGTTAGCAGCGACGCGTTTTCCATATCATGAACCTGTCAGGGTCTCCACGGGTTTGCGGTATCGATAGTACGCGGCACACGCGCCTTCGGACGACACCATTGTCGCTCCCAGGGGGTGCTCGGGTGTGCAGCGGGTGCCAAAGGCGGGACATTCGTGTGGCTTGATCTGCCCCTGGAGCACCCGGCCGCTCAAACATTCCGCGGGTTCATCGACCCGCATGTTGGCGACTCCGAATCTCTGTTCCGCATCAAACGAGGCATAAGCTTCGCTCAGGCCGAGGCCGCTTTGGGGGATTTCGCCCACACCGCGCCATTTGCGGGGGACCACCCGGAACACTTCGCGGATGAGTTTTATCGCGGTGAGATTGCCCTCCTTGCGGACGGCCCGGCTGTATTGATTCTCGACTTCAGCGCGGCCGGTCTCCAGTTGTTGCACGCACATGAGGACGCCTTGGAGGATGTCCAGCGGCTCAAAGCCGGTCACGACGATGGGCACCTTGTATTTTTTGGCCAGCGGAAGATACTCCTCGTATCCCATGACAGTGCAGACGTGGCCGGCTGCCAGGAAAGCATTCACGCGGCAATCGGGCGAACGCAGGATGGCTTCCATGGCGGGCGGCACCAGCACGTGCGAGATCAGCATCGAGAAATTGCGGACACCCCTCTTCGCCGCCTGGTAAACGGCCATGGCGGTGGCCGGCGCCGTGGTCTCAAACCCGACTCCGAAAAATACCACTTGCTTGTCCGGATTTTGCCCCGCGATTTTCACCGCATCAACGGGTGAATAGACGATCCGAATATCGCCGCCCCGAGCTTTGACCGCAAGCAGGTCGGTCTTGCTGCCGGGCACCCGCAGCATGTCGCCGAAAGAACAGAAGATCACGTCGGGCCGAACCGCGATTTCGAGCGCCTTGTCGATCAATTCCAGCGGCGTGACGCAAACCGGGCAACCCGGCCCGTGGATAAGAGTGATCTGCTTTGGCAACAACTCGTCGATGCCGAATTTGATAATGGCATGGGTTTGGCCGCCGCAGACTTCCATGATCGACCAGGGTCGTTTGGTAACGCGATGGATCTCGCGCGCGTATTTGCGCGCCAGCTCGCCGTCCCGATATTCGTCCAGGTATTTCATGGCGGGGTTCGTGGTGATCGGACGGAAAAAAAGGGGAAAAAACCCTCACCCCGGCCCTCTCCCATCGGACCTGTCCGCCGTAGCTTTTGCGAAGGCGGATGGGAGAGGGGGAATTGAATGTCGCGGCGGAGTGGTTTCATGCGGATGGTGTTGGCGGCGGGTCGGCGCTGTGCTCTTCCAACTCGGCCAGGCCTTCCATTTCCCGGAAATACTCCAGCACTTTGAGCGCTTCCTCTTCATCCAGGCGGCTGATGGCGAAACCGACATGGACGATGACGTAATCGCCCGGTTTGGCTTCGGGAACGTACGCGAGGCTGGCTTCTTTAAAAATCCCGCCGAAATCAATCTTGCCGGTGCGTTCGAGCGGATCTTCGCCAGAGACGCTCACAATCTTGCCTGGAACTGCTAAGCACATCCATTTACAATACTTCGACTTGCGCGCGCAAGCCAGCCGTAACGCAGTATTGATTGCGATCAGGCCGCGCGCAGCGCGGCCCTACCGGTAGGGGCGCACTGCGTGCGTCCGGCTGCGCGGCAGCGCAGCCATAATGGCAAAAGGACGAGGTCGCTCGCGAAATTGGATTGAACGTTGGGTTCGCCTGGCTGCGCGCAGCGCAGCCCTACCGGGCGAATTTCCCCGCAAAGACGACCTGGCCGAGGGCAATGCCGCCGTCATTAGGGGGAACGCGCTGATGCCAGTATGGCCGGTGACGTTCCTCGCGCAGTCGCGCCACCGTCCGCTCCGTCAGGACGCGGTTCTGAAAACAACCGCCTGAAAGGATCACGGCGGCCAGACCGGCGCGGCGGGCGACAGCCACGATGCTTTCCGCAAGGGCGCTGTGGAACATGGCGGAGATCTCACCGGCTGGAACATTCTTTCTTACATCGCCCGCAATGGATTCAACAACCGGGGCCCAATCGACTATCAAAGGATCGCCTGACGTCTCAATGAAAAATTCATACTTTGATCCGGGCTGTGCCGCTGTGGCCGCAAACTCCAACTCCATCGCCGACTGCCCTTCAAAATTGGTTTGTTGCCGCAAGCCGGCAAGGGACGCCACGGCATCGAACAATCGCCCGACGCTCGATGTGCGAGGCGAGTTCAGTTTTTTGCCCAGCATGTTTCGTAATGTGGACAACTCCGCGCCGGCGAAATTCTGGAACAGTTTTAAGAAATTCATTTCAAATGCGCGCTCGCCAAATGCCTCGAATAACAGGCCGAGGGCTGCGCGGCGCGGCTCTTTGACCCCTTTGTCGCCGCCCGGCAATGGAAATGTGCGAAAATGCGCGAAGCGCTCGCAGCCGGTTTCCCGGACGATGAAAAATTCCCCGCCCCAAATCGTTCCGTCCAAACCATACCCGGTGCCATCCCACGACACGCCCAGGGCGGGCGGGCGGACGCCGTTTTCGGCCATGCACGACAGCACGTGCGCCATGTGGTGCTGCACCGTCACCAGTCGCGGAGCTCCAGCCGGCCCGGCCGCCAGCCGGCGGGCAAATTGCGTGGACAAATAATCCGGGTGCGCGTCGGCAGCGACGACAGCCGGCGTTGTTTCATACAGCTTCTGGAAATCGGCGATGACCCGTTGGAAGGCTTCAAACGCCTGGTCCGTTTCCAGATCGCCGATATGCTGGCTGATGAAAACCTGCGGGCCGACAGACAATGCAATCGCATTTTTCAAGTGGGCACCCACGGCCAGCACAGAAGGCGAGTCGGGAGTTGAAAATCCGGAGTCCAGGGTAATGGGCAGCGGCGCGTAACCCCGAGCCCGGCGCAAGACCAACTCGCGTCCTGCCATCAGCCGCACGATCGAATCGTCTACGTGCCGGACGATGGGCCGATTATGAATCAGGAAACAATCGGCGATATTACCCAGCCTTTCCATGGCCTCGGCCTCGTCGATGCAGATCGGCTCGTCGCTCAGATTGCCGCTGGTGGCCACGACAGGAAGGTCGAGTTCTGACAGGAGCAGGTGATGCAGCGGAGTGTAGGGAAGGAGCGCGCCCAGGTTGGGGTTTCCGGGAGCGATGCTTTGGCTGATTTGGGATTGGGAGGAACGTCGCAGAAGCACAATGGGCGCTTCGGGCGAGCGGAGCAGGCGTTCCTCGAGGGGGGAAACTTCGCAAACGCATTTCAGGCGCTCCAGGGACGGAAACATTACGGCAAGCGGCTTTTCCTCCCTATGTTTGCGCTCACGCAGCCGGCGCACGGCATCATCCCGGGAGGCATCGACCATGAGATGAAAGCCGCCAAGTCCTTTGACAGCGACGATCAGGCCTTTGCGAATCGCGCGCGCGGCGGCAATCAACGCGTCGTGCTTCGCTGACGGGACGGCAAGGTCGGAGTCATGCAGATCATGGCCGGGCTGGAATTCCAGTTGGGGCCCGCACTCCGGGCAGGCGTTGGGCTGGGCATGGAAACGCCGGTCTCGCGGATCATCATATTCGGCCTGGCACCGCGAGCACATTCGGAACCTTTTCATCGATGTGTTCGCCCGGTCGTAAGGAAGCGATTCAATGATGCTGAATCGGGGACCGCAATTGGTGCAGTTGGTGAACGGATAGCGGTAACGCCGGTTGTGGGGGTCGAAAATTTCGGCCAGGCAATCCTGGCAGGTGGCGATATCCGGGAGCACCAGGGCGGTTTTGGGGCCGGAGATTTGGCTTTGGCGGATTTCAAACCCGGCATGGCCGACGGGGTCGAGCCAGGATGCTTCCAGGCTATGGATTGAACTGCGGGGCGGCTTGTCTGATTCCAGGCGCAGGAGAAAAGTTTCCAATGCGGTCCGGGAGCCTTCGACATCGATCCAGACGCCTTGAACGGTGTTGCTGACCCAGCCTTGCAGGGAAAGCTGGGAAGCCAGGCGATAAATGAAAGGGCGAAACCCGACACCCTGGACCGCGCCGCGCACGCAAACCGTCAATCGGCTTCGGTCCGGCGCCATGGTGTTCATATCACTTTCTCTTCGCGGTTGTGCAACATGCTGCGCGGATAGCGCGGGATATCCCCAGTTTAGCCTCGGGGCCCCTTCTTGCCACGACAATTTGTCCTGGCTGGGCAGGGGCGCGCTGCGCGCGTCCGGCTGCGCGCAGCGCAGCCCTACCGGGGAGGGATGGCGCAGCGCAGCCCTATCCACGAAATAGTTTTACTTTTGAAATGTGAATGATAAAACACGATTAGAAATGCGATTAATTCGCTGAGTAAAGATTAGTTAATCAGATCGTTATGATCGCCCATAGCATCGCGGGCGAACGGGGAGAGCGGACTTTTGAAGGCTCATAGTCAAGACTTCGAAAGGCGCAGATTATGGCGCGGAAACTGACCACTTGCACGTTCTGCGGAGCGGGGTGCGGCATCTACCTGGAGACTGCCGGCAATCGGGTTGTCGGCGCTTATCCGAGCATGTCGCATCCGTCGAATGCCGGAAGAATTTGCGTGCGCGGCTGGCACGTTCACGAGGTGGCAAGTTCGCCGGACCGGCTGAAATGGCCGTTGCTGAGGAAAAACGGCAAGCTCGAGGAAGTCACCTGGGATGAAGCCCTGGGGTTCATCGCCGATCGCTTGCGCAGCATCCGCGACAGGCATGGTCCGGACTCCATCGCTTTTCTGAATTCGCCGCGATGTTCCAACGAGGAGACTTATCTGCTGCAGAAATTTGCCCGCGCAATCATCGGGACCAATAATGTCGACCATGGCGCCGGCGTTTACTGCAACAACTCCATCCATGTCCTGCTCGAAATGATCGGCATACCGGCGGGCACCAGTTCCATCAATGAACTGGCCCAGAGCGAAGTCATTATTGTTGATGGAATCGACCTTGCCCGGCAATTGCCGACGATTGGCGGATGGGTGCTTCGGGCAAAGCTGAAGGGGTGCCGGCTGATTGTGATTGATACGCGGCGGCATCGAATTGCGGAAAACGCCGAGCTCTTTTTGCAGATTAAACCGGGCACGGAGATATCCCTGTATGGCGCGATGGCCAAGGTCATTGTGGATCGGGGCCTGATGAACCTGCCGTTCATCAAAGCGCACTGCCGCGATTACGCGTCGTTTATCGAGCGGGTGGGGGATTATGATTTGTTGCAGGCGGCTGCGGAGTGCGGGGTTCCGGCCGAGGCGATCGAGGCGGCGGCCCTGGCATATGCGCGTGCCGGATCGGCGGCATTGCTCTACTCCACCGGGATCGAAGCCCGGCACAACGAAAGCATCCAGGCAATCGTGAACCTCGTATTGCTGACCGGTCAAATCGGCAAGGCCGGATCGGGGCTTTTCCCGCTGACCGAGCAAAACAATCTTCAAGGGGTTTGCGACATGGGGATGATGCCGGACCGGTTGCCGGGGTATCAGCCGGTGACGAGCGACAGGGCTCGGGCCTCTCTGGAGCCGTTGTGGAAAGCGCGCCTGCCATCGACGCCGGGGCTGGATGCGCGGCGGGTGCTGGCCGACGGCGTGCGGGGCAAGGTGAAGGCGCTGTGGTGTTGCCGTTGTGATCCGGTGAGCACGGCGATTTTTGGGGACGCGGTCCGGCTGCTGGAAACGGCCGAGTTGACGGTGGTTCAGCACTTGTTCATGACCGACACGGCGCGCCGCGCGCACGTGGTGCTGCCGACGACGGCGTTTGGCGAGGAGCGCGTTTCCTTTACAAACACCGAGCGGCGCATTCAGCTGGCGGAGCAGGTGATCGATCCTCCCGCCGGGCCGATGGCGGCGTGGGAGCAGTTGACCAAAACCGCCCGCCTGCTGGGAGCGGACTGGAATTATCCCTCGACCGGAGCCGTAATGGACGAGATTGGCGAAGCGGTTTCCTTTTACAGCGGGGCGAGCCATGAAAATCTCGCGCGCGAATATGGACGGCAATGGCCGTGCACCAAGGATCGTCCTTTAGGCACGCGCGTTCTTTTCACGGACCCGGCGCCTGCGCCTAATTTTAAATTTATTCCCGTGCCCCGGCCCCGGCCGTGCGCCGCCGACGTCGATGCATTTCCCTTCACCATGGTTTTCGGGCACTCGTTGTATTACTGGCACCAGAACATTTTGATCCAGCACAGCGAAACCTTGAAGCGCGAATACCGCCTGCTGTTATTGGATTATCCGGAAGGATTCGTTGAGATCAACACGGACGACGCGCAGCGGCTCGGGATCCGCGACGGTTCGAAAATCCGGCTCAAGGCAGCCGGTGGCGCCGCGGTGTCGGTCGCGCGGGTCACGCCGGAGGTGAGGAGCGGCACCGTGATGGTGCCTTACTTCGTGCGGCAGTTGGAGCGCCAGATCCTGGGCACAAACGATGGCGCCAGCCCGCTGGTGCCCGTGCGCGTGGAAAAGGAGGGCGCATGAAGATCCGGATCCTGGACGCAGCCGATGTGCTGGGCATCGTGGATTTGCTGAGGCAACGCGGCTACGAAGTCATCGCGCCGTTTTGCGACCGGGGGCGGGATACCTGCTTTGACACGGTCACTGACGCGAATCGGGCGAGGATTCAGCTTCATTTGCCCAACCCGTATTATCCTCCCAAGCGTTTTGTCTTTCCGCACATCGAACGGTTAATGACATTTCGCAAGCCCAACGGCGAGGTTCAGATTGAACCGACCTATGAAGAGCCGAAGCGGGCGTTGTTCGGAGTTCGGTCCTGCGATGTGGAGGGGATCTGGCATCTCGACCGTTTCTACCTGGGTCGCGAGTTCAGGGATGTTTATTACGAGAAACGCCGCCGCAATCTTTTCCTCGTGAACATGGTTTGCACCGATCCGGCCCGGGACATCGGGGAGGAATGTTTTTGTCTGTGCACCGACACCGGGCCGGCTGCGCGCGGGCATTTTGATTTGCAATTGATGGACCTGGGCGACGGAGAATTCATGGCAGCCGCCGGCACGCCGGCGGGAGCAGAGCTTTTCGAGAGCGCCATTTTCAGGAAAGGAACGGCCGCCCATGTCG
>DASRKU010000196.1:0-4790 GCA_035648815.1 Verrucomicrobiia bacterium
GCACCGGGGGGGCGGGCATCTATTATCATTTTGATTACGTCGGCGGGCCGCGCAATTACAAATGGCTGAACACCGTGCCGATCACGAAGGTCTGGGAGCAGATGCACCTGGCGTACGAGCATGGGGCAGACCGGATTTGGATTGTGAACGTGGGAGATCTCAAGCCGATGGAATTTCCCATGGAGTTTTTCCTGACGCTGGCGCGCAATCCCGGAAGGTGGCCGTCGGAGTCGATCCCCGAATACACCCGGGAATGGGCCCGCAGAGAGTTCGGAGCGCGGTATGCCAATGAGATTGCCGAGCTTGTGTCGCGCTACACGAAGTACAACGGCTGGCGCAAGCCGGAGTTGCTGGAGCCTGGGACGTTCAGCCTGGTCAATTACCAGGAGGCGGACAGGGTAGTGGGGGCCTGGAGAGAGTTAACAGCAACCGCGGAGCGCATCAATGCGCTGCTTCCGGAGGCTGCCCGGCCGGCATTTTTTGAACTCGTTCTTTACCCTGTGAAAGCCTCGGCCCAGGTGGCGGAGCTGTACGTGACGGCCGGAAAGAACCGGTTGTTTGCGGCCCAGGGACGATCCTCAGCCAACCTCCTCGCCGCCCATGCCCGAGCGCTGTTTGATGCGGATGCACGGCTTTCCCACGCGTTCAATCACGAGCTGCTGCACGGAAAGTGGGATCACATGATGGACCAAACGCATATCGGCTACACGTACTGGCAGCAGCCGCCTTCAAACACGCTGCCCAGGCTGATGGAGATTGCGGCGCCCGTACCTGCAGACATGGGAATCGCCGTTGAGGGTTCGACGAATGCATGGCCCGGTTCGACAAACGAGGCGGAACTTCCGGAAATGGACGTCTTCAACGGAGAGCCGCGGTGGATCGACGTCTTTAATCGCGGGCAGGAGCCCTTTGAATTCACGGCCACGAGCCTCGCTCCCTGGATTCACTTGAGACTCGGCGACGAGTCGGATTTGTGGTGCGGCACGGACAATTCTCCCAGGGTCCGGCTTTCCGACCTCTCCAGCAGTGTTGCGTGGGGGACCGTCCGAGTGGAGAGGCGGGGTTGGTTGGATATTGATTGGAAGAAGGCCCCCAAAAATCGGTCGAAGTCTCTGGTCACTCTGGAGCGACCTGGGCAGGCTCCGGTCGCGGTCGCTGTGAGAACCTTTTTTCCGACACAGCCGGGCAAAAGGTTCCTGACAGGATATGTCCAGGCGGATGGCCATATCGCCATCGAGGCGGAGCATTACAGCAGAAGGGTCAACGCGGGCGGGGTCCAGTGGGTGAAGATGGCAGACTACGGCCGAACCTTGTCTTCCATGATTATTTCTCCAGTCACGGCAAAGAGCGCGGAGCCCCCTCGAAATTGTCCCTGCCTTGAGTACCAGGTTTACTTGTTTCAGGCCGGGCCGGTGGAGGTGACATCGATCGTGGCCCCGACGTTGAATGTGGTTCCCGGCCGGGGCTTGCGCTATGGCATCTCCTTTGATGATGAAACTCCGCAGGTGGCGACGGCGGTGCCGAAAGGATTTTTCGTCGATAATGGGAACAGGGATTGGGAGGCATCGGTGCGGAACAACTGCAGAGAAATTCGAACCCGTCACGTGATTTCGAAGCCTGGGTATCACACGCTGAAGTTCTGGATGGTGGATCCGGAGTTGGCGCTGGAAAAGCTTGTGGTGGATGCGGGCGGTTTGCGTCCCAGTTATTTTGGCCCGCCCGAAAGCGCCCATTAGCCGCTCAAGCCGCTGGTGAAAAGGACCGATAAGGCTGCGGTCCTATCGCCGATGAATCTTCGAGTGGCAACATGGAACGAGGCGCAAAGCCCAGGCACAGACGCTCAGGAGGCGGCGCAAGCCGGAGCGTTGCTGGATGCTTTCCTGGCGAATTCCATCGACTATATCTATTTCAAGGACAAGCAATCTCGATTTGTGCGGTACAGCCGCTCGCTTCTCGAGCACTTCGACGGTCCGGACCCGGAATGGCTGAAAGGAAAAACCGATTTCGATCTGTATGTCGAAGAGCGCGCGCGTTCGGCTTTTAACGACGAACAGGAAATTCTCCGCACGGGCAAACCGCTCATTGGAAAGCTGGAAAAGGGGACGCGGGCGGACGGAAAGACGACCTGGGTGTTAACGACGAAGATGGCCTGGCTCAATACCGATGGGGAGATCGTCGGCACCTTTGGTATTTCCAAGGATGTGACGGCGCTGAAGGCGACCGAAGCGAAACTGGCGGAGACCAGCAACCTGCTGGAGACGATGCTGGAGCACAGTCCGGACTGTATTTATTTCAAGGACCGCGAATCGCGATTCATTCGTTGCAGCAGCGCGCTGGCAACGTTGGTTCATGTTGCTGATCCGGAGTTTCTCCGGGGCAAGTCGGATTTCGATATTTTTCTGGAAGAGCATGCGCGGGCGGCATTTGATGACGAGCAACGAATATTGAAGACGGGGCAGCCGATCGTCAGCAAACCAGAAAAGGAGACGCATTCCGACGGCAGGACCACCTGGGCATTGACAACGAAATTGCCCTGGCGCGACAAGGCCGGGAACATTGTGGGCACGTTTGGCAGTTCGAAGGACATTACGGCCATCAAGGAAGCCGAGGCAAAAGTGGAGCAGATGCACAGGCAATTGCTCGAAACATCCCGCATGGCGGGCATGGCTGAAGTGGCGACGGACGTCCTTCATAATGTCGGAAACGTGCTGAACAGCTTGAACGTCTCAGCCCACCTGATACGGGGCCGGCTCCAAAATTCCAAAGTGGCGGCCCTGGGAAAGTTGATGTCTATGTTTCGCGAACACTCCGATGATCTCGCCGCTTTCCTGACGTCCGATAAGAAAGGAAAACAAATGCCGGAATTTCTCCAACAATTAATGGGCGTCCTTTTGTCAGAACGCGAGGAGATGCTGAAGGAGATGCTTTCGGTGACCCGGAACATCGACCATATCAAGGACATCGTAGCCATGCAGCAGAACTACGCCCAGGTCTCTGGGGTCACCGAACGCGTCCAAATCACAGAGCTGGCGGAGGATGCGGTGCGGATGCACGCGCAGGGATTCTCGGAATTGGACTTGCGGGTTGTGCGGGATTACGAACCGGGTTTGGCGGAAATCATCGTGGACAGGCACAAGGTTCTCCAAATCGTGGTCAGTATCATTCGCAATGCGGTCCAGGCCTGTGAAGGGTCGGGCCACCAGGAGAACCGGCTGACGATTCGGGCCGCGGCCGGCAAGGGTTGTGTGCGGCTCCAGGTCCAGGACAACGGGGTGGGCATTCCGCGGGAAAACCTGGTTAGCATATTCAATCACGGCTTCACCACCCGGCCTGGGGGACACGGTTTTGGGCTGCACATGAGCGCCCTGGCGGCCAAGGAATTGGGTGGATCCCTCACAGTCGAAAGCGACGGGGCAGGGATGGGTGCGGCTTTTACTCTTCAATTGCCGCTTCGGCCCCCGGTCTGCGAATAGACCCATTTTGTCACCGACTCGTTCGGCAGCCGGGGCCTCCAGCCCGAAGCACCCATGCTGCCGAACGTGCAACCAGACTTACATCATTGCAGGGGCTTGCGCACCGCAAAGAACGCGCTCTTCCCGGCAGGGACATTATTCGACAGGATCAAAGCCCATCGTTGGTCGCCGATCAAGGCGCTGACGACAGGGATATTGCCATTGTAAACCGCGGGGTCCAGCCAGCCTGGCGAGCCCGCGTGCAGGTTCGTGCTCACAACAGGGGTATAAGTGTCTTCAGGAACCGTCCAATTCATCCAACTCCGCGCTCCAGGCATGGCTTCCCAGATGCAGCTTGGAATCGAAGCCACTACAGTCCAGTTTCCCGTATCCAGGTTGAAGATCACCGGGGATGAGAAATTGTCGTCAATCACTGTGTTGCTGATCGTGATCTGGCTGATGTCGGTGGATTGCCAGTAAGCGTTCGTGTTATTGGCCTGGATTCCGAAATAGGCCACCAGAGGATCGGCAAACGTGGCGGCGTCCGGCGCCGGCATGGTGAAACTGGCCGAGTTGGTCCCATATGTGAGTGTGCCGCTCACGTTGTCATTAAAGGTGACCTTCCATTGGCCGGCAACGGTGGTGCTCCCGATGGTTGCCAGCGGCAGGTTTGCATTTCCCGAAGGCGAGTTGACTTTATAAGACAGGATGCCCACATAGTTGGTCGTGTTCGCCACGATGCGCAGCGACATCAGGTTGGTCGCGTCATAGTCCACGAACGAATTATCGTACGCGCCGTAGCGCAAATAATTCAGCGGGACAAGAAACATGTGGTACTCATAGCCCTGGTACACTTTATCCGGAAAATTTGCCACCGTGATCGCGTACGTGAAGGGGAACCCGAACATGCCTCCGTCAATCCAGGACATTGAGTCGTATGCGGTGGCAATATTCTCGCGCATGTAAATCGCCGACGTGTCGCCGGCGAAAAAGCGCAGGGCGTGGGTTGCCTTTTGAAGCGGGGCGACAATCGGCCTTTCGGTCGTGGCCAGATTGGTACGGCCGACGAACTTGATGTTGTCGATCCACAGAGTCGTATTGCCGGACAATGCCGGGGAATAATAGGGGCCGAACATGTGGATGATGAGCGTATAGATATTCGTGAAATCCGGGTTGCTGATCGCACTGATGGGTATGCTGATGTGGGTCCAATTGGTGTAAACCGAGGTGACGGTGTCGACACCCCCAAAATAGGTCTGTCCAAAAGTCGGCGTGCCGGTCCCAAATTCGAGATGGCCGAAATTAGTGACGCCGCCGTTGACGCTGGTGGCCGAGCCC
>DASRKU010000197.1:0-2142 GCA_035648815.1 Verrucomicrobiia bacterium
ATGTCTACCTTGTTCAAAAATTTGCTCATTGAAGAAACCTGATTACTTCCTTACTCGTCCTCGGCCAGCTCGACGTAATCTTTCGTGACTGTTTTTTTCAATGACCCGCCCAGCAGGGTGATCAGTTCGGTGGTCCACTGGGCTTTATCTTCAGCATCCAGGCGGCTCCAGGTGCGGCTCTTGATTTCCAGATAATAACCCAGCTTCGGTGTATCGACACGGTCCAGGTTGATGAAGAAATCCTCGTCCTTATATCGGACCAACCAGCGCAGCCTGTCCTTGTCTATAAGGGTTTCATTTCCGGGTTTGAAATAATCACGATAGAAGCGCAGGCTGTTGGTTGCCGGGGCAAAGTAGCGAATGCGCGACAGCAGCACATTGTGGGCGAAGTCGTCTTCACGCGAAGGCCCGATCAGTGTCAAACGGCCGCGCACGCCGGCGATTTGTTCCTTTTCATCAATCAATTCATCCTCACGATAGCGCAGCCAGCCTTGCGCCGGATCATTAAAAGTAAAGTATGCATCGTGCTGGTGGTAGTGCTTCACTCGCAGGATCTCAATTTCCGGTGCCTTTATGCCTGTAAGCACCGCATCCGGGCCAGCCAGTTTGACTTTGACCTGTACTTCGAACGACTCCTCTTCCGCTGAACCGCCCAATGCGACCAGTTTCGAGAAGACGGATTGTTCGCGCGCCATCAGGAAGATGTCGATCTTCCGGGCGTATTCGTTGGCTGCAAGGATCAAGTCGCTTTCATTGAATGTCAGCAGCTTGCGTGCTTGCATCAGCCATTTTCCATTTACCATCACATCGGTGACATCGGTGCCTTTCCCTGAGTAGACCAGTTGTGCATAGGGATTTACACTGTCCCGCTTGAAGCGCGGCGAGTTGTGCAACGGAGAGATATCCACCAGGATCAGATCGGCCCGTTTGCCGGGTTCGAGCGTCCCGGCGACAGACCCGAGATGCAACGCCTTTGCTCCAAGGCGGGTTGCCATGCTGAGCGCCGTCGCCGCCGGTACGACGGTCGGGTCATTGCTGACTGCTTTTGCTATAAATGCTGCCAGCCGGATTTCTTCGAACATATCCAGGTCGTTGTTGGAGGCCGCGCCGTCCGTACCAATCCCGACATTCAAGCCCACTTCCAGCATCTTCTGGACGGGAGCAAAGCCGGAGGCCAGCTTCAGGTTGGAGGACGGGTTGTGGGCCACGCCCGCCCCGGCATGCAGCAGGGTGCGCATCTCGCCTTCGTCAATATGGACACAGTGGGCTGCCAGAACTTTGGCATCCAAAAGGCCCTGTTTCTTGACATACGGAACCACCGGCATGCCATTCTCGCGGCGCATGTTTTCCACTTCCAGGGCGGTCTCGGCGATATGCGTATGCAGCGGCACATCGAATTCGACGGCCAGTTGGGCGGTGGCGCGCAGGATCTCTGCTGTGCAGGTGTAGGGAGCGTGCGGCGCGACGGATGGGGTGATCAGGGCATGCCCTTTCCAACGCTGGATGAATTCACGGGCGGCGGCTAGCGAATCCTCATAAGAGGCGGCGTCCGGCGTTGGAAACTTGAGCACGGTCTGCGAGCAGACTGCACGCAGCCCGGCCTCGGCGGTGGCTTTGGCCACCTCTTCCTCGAAATAATACATGTCGGCGAAACAGGTGACGCCGCTGCGGATCAATTCGGCGCAGGCCAGTTGTGTGCCCAGCCGGACGAAGTCGGGTGAGACGAACTCGCGTTCGACCGGCATCATGTATCCCATCAACCAGACGTCCAGCCGCAAATCATCCGCCAGGCCGCGCAGCAGGGTCATCGGGACGTGGGTATGGGCATTGACCAGCCCGGGCATAAGCACCTTGCCGCTACAATCCATGACCTGTTTGGCAGAATAGGCCTTTCGGAGGTCGGCCTCGGGCCCAACCGCGAGAATGGTATCGCCGCGGATGGCAACCGCCCCAGGTTCGTACTGGTGCATTTCCTCATCCATGGCCAGGACGAGCGCATTCACGAGCAGAAGATCGGCAGGATTGGTCATTGGCTCTCCTTATTTGGTGATTCTACACTTTATTTTCCCACCAGGAGGCCTGGTTGCGGCCCCATATAATAGACAAATGGACACGCAATTGATGAAACGACCAGGAATGAAG
>DASRKU010000198.1:0-9190 GCA_035648815.1 Verrucomicrobiia bacterium
ATCCTATAGCGGCCGCACGTATGCCGATGGGAAGAAAGCGGGATGGCGGGATGGCTTTGAAGCGCTTCGCTGCATTTTGAAATATAATTTTTTCAGCCGCAGGCAAAGGGGACGAACTTACCGAAGCCCCGGATCGCGATAGGCAGCACCGGCCTGGTATTGCTCAGGCGATGCTGTAACTCCTCCACCTTCGCACTGTCCCTGGCGCCTGACATCAGCTCCAATACCTTCCGCGATATTTCCACCGCCTCATTAAACCTCCCCGCCTCCGCATACGCCGCCGCCAGCGTGGCCAATATCGCCGGGTTGCTCCCTTTGGTTAACCCGCTCGCCCGAGCCGCCCATTCAACCGCCTGCGCCCCGTTGCGCACCGACCCATCCGGACAGGTCGCCAGGATCCATGCTGAGTCATTCAGCACCTGGACATTGTCCGGTTGCAGTTCGAGGACCCGGTCAAAACTTTCGATGGCTTCCGGCAAGTGGTGTTTCCCAAGATAGATCATTCCGAGCCGGCCCCACGTCTCCGCATCCTGGGGATCAATCTCCACGACCCTTTGAAATTCAACCGATGCCTCATCCTGCCGGCCAATCTGCAGCAGCGCTTTGGCCAGGTTGTTGTGCGCTGACTTATTGCGCGGACCAAGCTCCGCCGTTTGACGAAAGTATTTCAGTGCTTCCTCCACCTTTCCAACCTGCATCAACCCGACAGCCAGGTTGCTTTGGGCTTTGGCGTCGCCAGGCCGCGTTTCCAGAACTTTTTGAAAATATGGAATGGCCTGGGCCGCTCGATCAGACCGGAGCAGGGCCGAGCCCAGGTTATTGTCCGCGTCCACAAAATCGGGCTGAAGTTCCAAGGCCTTTTGGAATTGTGTTATGGCTTCCTCCAAACTCCCCTTCTGCAGAAGCGCGTTGCCCAGGTTGTATTGGGCGGGCGCGGAATCAGGCCGCATTTGCGCCGCCACTCTGGATAGTTCGATTGCCTCGTCCACCTGGCCCTTACGCAGAAGTACCACCGCCAGCTTCATTCGCGCCTCGGTATCATAGCGGTCCAACTCGATGGCCTTCCGCAAATGAGGCAAGGCGTCGTCCATCCGGCCCTCGCGAAAGAGAACGGTGGCCAGGTTGCTGTGAGCGACGCTGTTTTCCTCTGTCACAGCCAGCGCATGGTTAAAGAGCGATTCGCTGTCGCGCCAATGCCGCAATTGAATGCCGGTCCCAACCAGGCAGCCTGCCAGGATGAGACTTGGCAGTGCAATGCGCATCGCCCTTCCAAGCCGCGGGAAAGTATTGGGAATACTGATCCCAAAGGTGAGCGCAACCGCCACGCCGATCAGGGGTAGATATGTGTAGCGATCCGCCATGGACTGGGCGCCGACCTGGACGAGGCCGATAACGGGGACCGTCATGCCCAGATACCAATACCATCCGACGAGCCATTGGGGTTTGCGGCCGCGCGCGCGCCAAACCAACCAGGAGATGAAAAGCAACACAATGACCGCGGGCAGCCAGAGCGTCCACGGGATCTGTTTTGGAAAGGGATAGATGACCGAAAGATGGGTGGGCCAAACCAGTTTAAACAGGTAACCAACATAGGAGACCGCCGCGTTTTCGAACCGCAGGTCCATCGGTATGCGTTCCAATGGGGCGACTGAGTGCTCGCGCGATTGCGCCACAAATGTCACCGCGCAGGAGGCGGCGGACAGCAGTAGAAACGGCAACTTCTCCACAACCAGGCGGGACAACGGCAGCTCGCGAAACCGCCGCAACGGCCAATAATCGAGCAACAACAGGATGAACGGCAGCGTGACCAGCATGGGCTTGCTCATTAAACCCAAAGCGAAGAACACCAGGACAAGAAGGTAGTCGAGGGACGAGTGTCGAGGGGCGAGAGCTGAGAAGGTTGAGGGAGGTCTACCCGAACCCTCACCCGCCCTCCGGGCACCCTCTCCCATCCGATGGGAGAGGGACGGGGTGAGGGCGCCTTCCGCTCGCCCCTCGACCTTCGACCGTCGACCGCCTTGCGCGTACCTCACGTATGCGAGGAGCGTGAGCAGCCCGAAAAATGCGCACAGGATGTCCTTGCGTTCCGAGAGCCAGGCGACCGACTCGACCCGGAGCGGGTGCCATGCAAACAGAGCGGCGACAAACGCGCTCTTCCAGAATTCATCGGTCATCCGCAGCAGCAGCAGAAAGAGCAACGCTCCATTGATCGCATGAATGCAAACGCTCATGAGATGATGCCAGCCCAGATCCATCCCAAAAATCTGGCAATCCAGCATGTGAGAAATCCACGTCAAGGGGTGCCAGTTCGAAGCATGTCCGGTGGTAAAGGCCCATCCGACACCTTCCCATGTCAAGCCCGCCTGGACCCTGGGATTATCCACAAGGTAAGCGCCATCATCATAGTTGATCCAAATGTTATTCCGGACGCTCGAATAGATGCCCAGGGTGATCACCACGAGAAGCAGGCAGATAACGACTGGTCTGGGAGTGGATGCGATGTTCCTGTCTTTTGCTGGAGTCCTCATCCGATCAACTCTGGCGGTTGGTGCCATTACGCGACGGAAAAACTAGCATGGGCGGTGGGTCGAATCGACATTGAATTTGCGCGGAAGGCGGGCTCAAACCCAGGATTTGCGGATGAGCCATGTTTTGACGAGCTGGGTTAGGCCCACATAACAGACCAGGGTCAGCGCCATGAATGCCCAGAAGGAACCTGGCAGCGGCACAAATCCGAGGGGGACAGCCAGGGGCGAGTACGGCAGGAACGCGCCGAGCAGGATAATCAGCAAGGTTGTCATCGTGAGCTGCCAGCTGGCGCGGGATTGGATGAAGGGAATGAGGTTGGTGCGAATCACGTGGATGATGAGGGTTTGTGTCATGAGCGATTCGACGAACCAGCCGGTGTGAAAGAGCGCCGCGGCATACGTGTTGTTGGCGTCAGCGCCCGGCGGAAACCGCGATGCCAGGGCGGCGGGCACCGCCAGGTCCAGTTGACCGCATTTGTAAACAAACCACATCAAGGCGTAGGTCGTGTAATCGAAAATTGAACTGATGGGCCCAATAAACACAATAAACCGGGCAATCTCGCCCATGTGCCATGGCCGCGGCTTCGCAATCTGCTGCGGCCCGACGTTGTCGGTCGGAATCGGCACCTGCGAAAAATCATAGAGCAGGTTGTTGGTGAGCACCTGGATGGGCGCCATGGGGACGAACGGGAGCCACCAACTGGCGCCAATGACGCTGAACATGTTTCCAAAATTCGAGCTCGCGCCCATCCGAATGTATTTGAGGATATTGACAAAAACTTTCCTGCCCTCGAGCACTCCCTCTTCCAGAACCAGCAGGCTCTTTTCCAGCAGGATGACATCCGCGGATTCTTTGGCGATGTCCACCGCGTTATCCACGGAAATTCCGACATCGGCCGCGCGCAACGCGGGGGCATCGTTGATGCCATCGCCCATGAAGCCCACGACATGCCCTTTGCGCTGGAGGGCCTGCACGATCTGCCTCTTGTGCGCCGGCGAAAGCCTGGCGAAAACATCCGAGCCTTCCACCGCGTCGGCAAGCTGGGATTCGCTCATCGATTCGATCTGGCTTCCAAGGATGATTTTTGGGGAGTGAATGCCGACTTCATTGCACACTTTGCGAGTGACCAGGTCGTTGTCGCCCGTCAACACCTTCACTGTGACGCCGTGCTGGCGCAGGACAGTGATGGCCTTGGCGGCGGTGTCCTTGGGCGGATCCAGGAAGGCCAGGTAGCCGGTCAGGACCAGGTCGCATTCGTCGGCCTTGGAGTAGGCCGGGCGTTTGTCAATTTTGCGGGTCGCCACTGCCAGCGCGCGAAAACCATCTTCGCTCAGGTCGTTCACCTGCTCGATCAGGTTGCCGACAAGGATCGGTTCCATGGGAAAAATTTCCCCTTCGCTCTCGAAATGGGTGCACCGGGCAAAGACCGCCTCGGGCGCTCCCTTGGTGAGCAACAACCGTTCGCCGTCCGGCCCCTCCACTGCCACGGACATCATCCGCCGGGAGAAATCAAAGGGGATTTCGTCCACCTTGACGTATTTGTCGATCGAGAGTTCGCCATGCAGTTCCTTGTGCTGCAGCACGGCCCTGTCGAGCACGTTCTTGAGCCCGGTTTGGAAGTAGCTGATCAGGTAGGCGTCGCGAAGCACCTCCTCATTTTCGTTTTTAAAAACGTCGCAATAGATCTCCAGGATAACGTGGTCGATCGTCAGCGTCCCGGTTTTGTCGGTGCAGAGCACGTCCATGGCGCCGAAGTTCTGAATGGAGTTCAATCGCTTGACGATGACCTTTTTCCTGGACATGGCCATGGCGCCTTTGGACAGGCAGACCGAAACAATCATCGGCAACATTTCAGGCGTCAGCCCGACGGCGACGGCGAGAGAGAAGAAGAAAGCCTGGTGCCAGTCGTGCTTTCGAAAACCGTTGATGAGGAAAACCAGGGGAACCATGACCAGCATGAACCGGATCATGAGCCAGGTGAACTGTTTCACGCCCCGGTCGAAGGCGGTCTCGGTCTGTTGCCCGGTCAGGCTGCTGGCCATTTTGCCGAAATAGGTCTTCGGCCCGGTGGCGACAATGACGGCGGTGGCCGAACCGCTCTCCACGCTCGTGCCGAGGAAACACAGGTTGGCGTACTCGATGATTGAAGCTTTATCCCGGGTCTCGCGCGCGTCGGTTTTTTCGACAGGCATGGATTCGCCGGTGAGCGTTGCCTGGATGACGAACAGGTCTTTGGCCGCAATCAGGCGGACGTCTGCGGGCACCATGTCGCCGGCCGAAAGCTTTACGATGTCGCCGGGAACCAACAGATGAAGCGGGATCTCCTTGGGCTGCCCTTCCCTGAGGACCGTTGCGGTGACGCGGATCATGGCTTTCAGCCTGGCAGCCGCGGTATCGGCCCGTGTTTCCTGGATGAAACGCAACGACAACCCCAGGATGACCATCAGCAGCATCACCGTTCCAGCGCGGAAGTCATCAGCGGCGAAGGAGAGAATGGCCAGGACCGTCAGCAGGATGACCAGGGGATTGCGACCCGCCAGGTACAGGCGCCGGAGATGACCTTGTTTTTTCTCGCGCGCGACTTCGTTGGGCCCATAGCGTTCCAGCCGCGCGGCGGCTTCCTCCTCTGTCAGGCCGTTTGGTGTGGTGCCAAGGCTTTCCAGCACCGCCGGGATTTCCTGGGCCGCCGCCTCCCGAAGCGGATCACCGGGCATGCGAACCTGCTGCGCCTGGCCAGCCTGCGCTCCCGCCGTCTCGAGACGAAGTGGGGCAGACATTTTAGTGATTCGAACCCGCTATTTATGCCAATCTCTGCCGCAGTTTTTCCAACTGATCGTGCAGCGCCTTCGGCAGGTGATCTCCGAAACGCGTGTAATTGGCAGCCACATCCTCCACTTCGCTCTTCCACCCGGGCGCATCCACCGACGTCAGCACTTTCAGGTCATCGCTGGATAGACCCAGTCCGCTCAAATCCAATGCATCCGGGGTCGGCAGGATGCCGATGGCGGTCTTCTGCGATTTGCCCGTGCCCTGCACGCGCTCGCAAATCCATTTGAGCACCCGGCTGTTCTCGCCGTATCCGGGCCAAAGGAATTTGCCGGTGGCATCTTTTCGGAACCAATTGACAAAATAGATCCTCGGCAGCTTGCTGCGGTCGGTGCGCTGCGCAAAGGAAAGCCAATGCGCAAAGTAATCTCCCATGTGATAGCCGCAAAAAGGCAGCATCGCAAAAGGATCGCGCCGCATGACGCCGGCCTGTCCCAGGGCCGCGCTGGTCGTTTCCGACCCGCAACTGGACCCCATGAAAACCCCGTGCTCCCAGTCAAAAGCTTCGTTCACCAGCGGAATCGTGTGCGGCCGGCGTCCCCCGAACAGAATGGCCGAGAGCGGCACGCCTGCCGGATTCTGCCAATCCGGATCGATGACGGGGCATTGCGATGACAGGGTCGTGAACCGAGAGTTCGGATGCGCCGCCTTGCGGCCGGACTGAGGCGTCCATTCCTTTCCTTCCCAATCGATGACGTTGGCCGGAGCGGGAATTCCGGAGTCCTCCCACCAGACATCCGCATCGGGCGTCAGGGCGACATTAGTGAAGATGCTGTTTTTGGCGAAGGTGGCGACAGCGTTGGGGTTGGTCTTGCTGGAGGTGCCCGGTGCAACGCCAAAGAAACCAAATTCCGGGTTCATGGCATACAGCCGTCCATCGCTGCCGATGCGGATCCAGGCGATGTCATCTCCAATGCAGGTGACCTCCCATCCGGGCAAGGTGGGCCGCATCATGGCTAGGTTTGTTTTGCCGCAAGCACTGGGGAACGCGGCTGCCATGTAAAACTTTTTACCCTCCGGCGATTTCAATGACAGGATGAGCATATGCTCAGCCATCCAGCCTTCTTTCCTGGCGACGGCTGAGGCAATTCGCAGCGCCAGGCATTTCTTCCCGAGCAAGGCATTGCCGCCGTATCCCGAGCCGTAGGACCAGATGGAGGGATCCTCTGGAAAATGGACGATGTACTTGTTTTTGGGGTCGGGTTCACAAGGCCAGGAAACGTCCTTCTGGCCGGGCTGCAACGGCATTCCAACCGAGTGCAGGCAGGGAATAAAAGTCCCGTTTGGCCCCAGCCTGTTCAGAACTGCCTTCCCCATACGCGTCATGATCCGCATATTGACCACGACGTATGGCGAATCGGTGACTTCGACGCCGATCTTGCAGATCGGGGAGTCCAGCGGCCCCATCGCAAAGGGAACGACATACATCGTGCGACCCTTCATCGAGCCCTTAAAAAGTCCCGTCAGCTTTTTCTTCATCTCAGCCGGGTCGGCCCAATTATTGGTGGGCCCCGCTTCTTCCTTCGTTTTGGAGCAAATGTAGGTGCGATCCTCGACGCGGGCGACGTCGCTTGGATGGGATCTGGCGAGAAAACTCCCCGGGCGCTTGCGTGGATCCAGTCGGACGAAAGTTCCGGAGCTGACCATGAGGTCACAGAGGTGGCGGTTTTCCTGTTCGGAACCGTCGCACCAGAAGATCCGGTCCGGGGTGCACAGCCGGGCTTGGTCCTCGACCCAGGCGATCAGCTTTTGATTGCTCGTGTTAAGGCTGCCCAGGGCGGCCTGGCCCGGGCCTGGATCGATGTTTGCGCACTGCTGTCCGGCGCTGCCCCTGGCTTCCGCGCCGGCGCTTGTTCGTCTTGACTCGTTCATCGGCAATTGCGTTGAGGTTTCAGATTCGCGCCGTTTGGCAGCGGAAAAAGTGACGCGGATCGGGCGGAATATGCCACAGCTCACTCCAATTGCACCAAAAAAAAGGGGGTTGCATCGACCCTGGAGGAAATCGTGCGCCGTCACAAGGGGATCAAGCCGGAAAATACGGATGCGGACAGGCGGTTGTAAGCGCGGGCACGCTGTGATTTCCTGCTTAGTGATTGAATATTGCCGGATTTTCAGATTCACTTCCTCTGAAAGAGCAAGCCCATGCAGCCGCAGTTGTTATCCTGGTCGCAGCAAGCTCTGTCCGAAACGAAGCGGGCGGCGCTCATCACGCTGCTTGCCGATGAGGACCCGATTGTTTACGAGGCGGTGCAAAAAACCATTCTGTCTTGTGGCCTGGCGGCCCGGCAATGGGTTCAGCCTTACAGGCTCAGCGGCGATCCGCTGCTGCGGCGCCGCGTGCTGGGGATCCTGCGGCATCTTGGCCGGCAGGAGGCGGACATCCGGTTCCTGGCATTCTGCCTCAATAATGGAGCGGAGTTCGACCTGGAAAAAGCGGCTTTGCTGCTTGGCGCCACTGCCTATCCGGATATTTCCATCCAGGGCTATGGAGCATTGCTGGACCAATACGCGGCCGAGCTGCGCTCGCGCATCGATCCCAGCGCCTCAGCCCGCCAGATCGCAGGAGTGATCAACGAATACCTCTTCGAGGAGCTGGAGTTCATCGGCGAAGAACGGGTCCATTGCGAACCCGAAGCGACTTACTTCAACCGTGTCCTGGATCGAAAGGCGGGCGACCGGATCAATCTTTGCCTGCTGTATTTGTTGCTTGCCCGCAGGCTGCGCCTCCCGATGGCGGGCGTGGACTTGCCCGGCCGTTTCATCTGCAGGTACCAATCCGCTTCAGACGAGTTATTTGTGGATGTCTTCAATTGCGGCAGCTTCCTGACGAAAGCGGATTGCGTGCATTACCTGGAGGAGCGCTCCAGCGGATATCAAGCCGATCTTTTGTCCCCGGTCAGTCCCCGGCGAATGCTGGTGCGGATCTGTGACAACCTGCACCAGGGTTATCTCCAGCTCCAATCGACTGACGAAGCCACCCGGGTCCAGCGATATCTCGTCGCGCTCAAAGCATAAAGGCCCGGATTCTTTTTAACCACGGATGCACACGGATGGGATGGGAAAAGCAACCCTCACCCTAACCCTTTCCCGTCGGACGGGAGAGGGAAAAGGAGCTAATGCTTTGGGTTTTGTTGCACCCTCGTTTGCAACCAACGCGTGACCCACTTCTCCCTCTCCCATCGGATGGGAGAGGGCCGGGGTGAGGGCACGTTTTAAATCGTTGCCAGGAACGCATGAACTTTCGACATCATGGTACGGATGAGGCGAGGTAGGGCTGCGCTGCGCGCAGCCGGACGCACGCAGTGCTCCCCTACCGAAAATCCGTGTTCATCCGTGTCCATCTGTGGTTGAAGAAGCATTCAACCGAAACGCTCCGGCTTAGCGCGCCACTGACTCGGCCAGCCACGCGAGGTATTTGCCGTATCCGCCTTCCAGGTCGATCACCAGGAACTCGGGGGTGTCGTACGGGTGCAGGGCTATGATGTGAGACTGTAACTTGCCGATTCGGGCGGCAGAGGTCTTCAGCAGCAGAAGCACTTCTTTTCCGTGCTCGATTTTTCCTGCCCATCGATAATGGGATTCGAGGCCGGGGATGAGATTGGCGCAGGCAACCAGGCGCGCTTTCAATGCCGACTTCGCCAGCTTTCTTGCCGTGTTGAGATCCGGCGCCGTCACGAGAACCAGCTTGTATTTTCCCGTCTGCTTCACGGATCTAGTGTGGTGTAACTGGGACAGCTTTACAATGGCGCCGACCCTCACCCGACCCTCACCCGACCCTCACCCGACCCTCACCCCGTCCCTCTCCCATCCGATGGGAGAGGGACGGGGTGAGGGT
>DASRKU010000199.1:0-7065 GCA_035648815.1 Verrucomicrobiia bacterium
GGCAACAGCGCCCGTTCGGGCAAGAAGTTCTTGAGCTCGCCGAGCTTGAAAGGCGTGCCTCCGAGCCTGCCCAACTGCTCTCGCAGGCGCTCCATTGTCAGCGGCTGCCGCTCCGCTTCGGAAAGCGGGATTTTTGATTCCACGCGCGCCAGGTGCGCCTCCTCGTCCCGCGCCAGCAACGTCAAAGGCTCATGCGCCCGGCCGTGCACCTCCATCGAAATCGAGCGCTGATACTTCGGCGTCTCCCCTGCAAAGCTGCGGCGCAATTCCCGGTCCAGCTCAGGATCGCTCGTCTTCCAAACCTTGTCCCCCACATGAACTCGCGCGGTATCAATGTCGCCACGACCGAAAACCAACTCCGTCGCGCCCCCGGGTTGCGAATGGCCGCTTCGCACATCGTATATCCGGCCGCCTTCCTCCTGCTCCTCGGGCCGGCCGGCGTCGAAGACAATGCCATCGCCGCGCTTCAATGGACCCTGGAGATGGATAAGAACCCCGTCCTTGCTGACGCGAACGACGTCGCCCAGGTACACGCCTCTTTTTTTGCCGAACCGGGCGTGGACCATTTGCTGGTTGTTGGTGCCGCCGAGCCAGCCGGTGTGAAGGCCGCGGGAAAATGCCATTTCCATCTCATACCACCGCGGATCGCCGGGCGCGGCCGGGACTGGTTTTCGTCCTTCAGCAAGTTCATCCAGGGCCTTGCGGTAAACCCGAGTGATGTTCGCCACGTATTCCGGCGTTTTGAGCCGGCCTTCAATTTTGAATGAAGCCACTCCCGCGCGGACCAGCTCGGGCAACACCTCCAGGCCCGCCAGGTCCCGCGGGCTCAGCAAATACTTCCTGTCGCCAAGCGGGACTTTGCAGCCGTCGGAAATCAATTCATACGGCATTCGGCACGCCTGCGCACATTCTCCGCGATTGGCCGATCGCCCGCCCAGGGATTCACTCGTCAGACACTGGCCGGAGTACGCAACGCACAGCGCGCCGTGAATGAAAACCTCCAGAGGCAGCCGCGGCGGGGCCTCGACGAACCGCGCCTGGATTTTTTCAATGTCCTGAATGGAACATTCCCGCGCGAGCACGACAAGGTTGCAGCCCAACTCGCGGGCAAATGCCACGCCTTCCGCGCTGGTCACGGTCATTTGCGTCGAAGCGTGGATTGGAAAATCGGGGGACAAACTCCGGATCAGGCGGCAGATCCCTGCATCCTGCACGATCACGGCGTCCACGCCAGCCGCGATCATGGTGCGGAGATATTGTTCGGCATCCGCGAGTTCATCTTCAAACACGAGCGTGTTAAGCGTGACGTAGCCCTTGACGGCCCGGACGTGAAGAAAAGCCATCAGGGAACCCAAATCCGCTTCGGTGAAATTGGATGCGCGCAGCCGGGCGTTGAATTTGCTGAGCCCGAAGTAAATCGCATCGGCGCCGTTCTCGACTGCCGCCCGCGCGCATTCCCAGTCGCCTGCCGGCGCTAGCAATTCGGGGAGCAATTGCGATCCGGCGGAAACGTCGGCTGCAACGCCAGCAACGTGGAGAGCGGTGCCCATTTGAGAGGTGTAACGTACCATAGCCCCGACCAGTCGCAAGCCGCGTCGAATCGGGTCCTATCAATTCCCGATGCATATGCATCAGGAATTGATAGGACCAGTAGTGATTTTCACTCACGAAGGGCTCGAGTCCCGTAAGCCGGAGGCTTGCCAGAGAGCAGCCGGGGGTTAGCGTAGCGAAGCGAAGCGACACCCCCGGAACGGATTTTGGAGTTCGTCGACCCAGGAGGGGTCGCAGAGGTCTGGCATCCCTCCAGGATGCGCGCTCTTTGGAATCATTACCGGGGGTCTTCGCTGCGCTGCGACCCCCGGCTACTTTCTTTCAACCCTGCGGGTTGATGAAGAGCGAACATCGAAATCCAATACCCAGGACACAGAAGAACCACCGAATCCTGACCCCGTCGAGTCTTGAACTCAGAATTGTGAACCTTCTCCCCGCCGACCTCTTTCGACTTCGGCCTTCTCACTTCGCCCCTGCGCGAGTTAAACTGAATGCATGCGCGTGTTGATTGTCGGCTGCGGATACATTGGGCTGCCGCTGGGGGCGGCGTTGGCGCGTCAGGGACATGAGGTTTTTGGTCTGCGGCGGAGCGGTTCGGGCTTGGCGACAGGTCACGAAGGAGTGACACCGTTGCTGGCCGACATCACGCGCCCTGAAACGCTGGCGGCCCTGCCGCGAGGGTACGACAAGGTGGTTCATTGCGTGGCCACGGGCGGCGGCAACGCTGAGGATTACAGGCGCCTCTATGTGGATGGCACGCGGAACCTGCTCCGCTGGCTCGGGTGCGGGCCTCCGTCAGGCCAAATCATCTACACTAGCAGCACGAGTGTCTATGGGCAGAATGACGGGTCCTGGGTCGATGAACGCAACCCCGCGGAACCCGGCTCCGATACGGCTCGAATCCTGATCGAAGCCGAGCAGCTCGTGCTCGCCCGGACAAATAGTGTTGCGGGGGCGGTTCTTCGGTTAGCCGGAATTTACGGGCCGGACCGCGGCCATTGGTTCAAACATTTCCTGCGCGGCGAAGCGAAACTCGAGGCCGGGGGCGATCGAATATTGAATATGATTCACCGCGACGATGTCGTCGGGTGCATTCTTGCGGCGTTTGAAAAGGCCCGGCCTGGCGAAATCTACAACGCGGTCGATGACGAACCGGTCAGCCAATTGCGGTTCTTCGAGTGGCTTGCGGACAGGTTGGGAAGACCCATGCCGCCAATGGATACTGCACCGTCCGGAGAAAGGAAACGCGGTGGCACTAACAAGAAAGTCTCCAATCGAAAGCTGAAGGCCGAACTTGGGTATGAGTTTAAGTATCCGACCTTCCGGGAAGGGTATGCCGCGGAACTCGCTGGTTTTTAATTCAGGCCAGTCGGTGTTCGCGCGCCACAATTATCGCACTCAGCCTTAAGAGAACGTGAAGGGGCTGTGGGCATTTTGAGCCTCCCTTGGTCTATGATAAAAGCCAAAGCGCCCTCATCCCGTCCCTCTCCCATCCGATGGGAGAGGGTGGCCGGAGGCCGGGTGAGGGTTCGGGAGTGGGAGTGGGAGAGGGTGCCCGCAGGCTGGGTGAGGGTTCTTTGCTCTTACCTCAACTTCTGCTGCGTCTTCATCCCTTCTTAAGGTTGCTCATGGCAAATTGGAATTGATTTCATGGCCCTCAACTCTCAACGTTCAACCAGGAACCTTTTTCTGAAATGAGAGTCCTCGTTGTTGAAGATGAACCCGACCTGCTGGCGAGCCTGCTCAAAGCTGTCCGCGAAGATGGCTATGCCGCCGATGGGGCGGCCGACGGCGAAGAAGGACTCTTTAAAGCGGAGAGCAGCGAATACGACGCCATTCTCCTGGATGTCATGCTCCCTCGGATGAATGGCTGGGACGTTCTGCGCAAACTGCGCGCGTCCAGGAAGACTCCCGTCCTCATGCTCACGGCCCGTGATGCAATTCAGGACCGGGTCCGCGGCCTGGACACGGGCGCGGACGATTACCTGGTCAAACCATTCGACCTCGATGAACTTCTGGCCCGGCTGCGCGCTTTGATCCGGCGGGCGGCAAGCCAGGGTCAACCCGCCATTGAGATAGGCCCGCTTATTATTGATACCGTCGCACGGACAGTTTCTCTCCGGGGCAATCCGGTCATATTGACAGCGCGCGAATACGCATTGCTGGAATTCCTCGCGCTGCATCGGGGCAAAGTGGTGACACGGACCATGCTCTACGAACACCTGTTTGATGAAAACGACAGCACGCTTTCCAACCTGCTCGACGTGCATGTCTCCAATATCCGCAAGAAACTGGGGCACGACTTCATCACGACCCGGCGCGGGCATGGGTACTGTATCGAGACCGGCAAATGATGATTCATTCCATTCGATGGCGGCTGCAGGCCTGGCACGGATTCATCCTGGTGCTTGTTTTGGCGGGATTTGGTTTTGCCGCTTACCAGGCCAGTCGCGACAATCAGTTCAGGCGGGTCGATCAGGAGCTGGAGAGGGAATGGGTATTTGCATTTCGGCCAGGGCCGCCGGGACGTCCGCCGTCGGGACCTGAACGGGACATGAGCCGCGGGAGCGAACCGGGAGAACCGTCGGAATTTCGTCTGAACCGGAGGCTGGCCATGGATCCAGAGGCCGGCGCCATGGATGAGCGAAACCCTTTCTACTACATCCTGTGGCAGGCGGACGGCACGGTCACGGCCCGTTCTCAGGGAGCGCCGGCCGATATTCCTCCGCGACCCCAACGCGACGGTTTGGGTGGACGTCCTTTGCAGCGACCGGCTCAGCCAAATATCGATGGCCTTCCTCCAACCCGGCGGATGCCGCGTGAGATCAGGACTCGGGGTGAATTTCGCGAGTTGTGGCGATTCACGCCGCAGGGCGGATGTGCGCTCGTCGGCCGCTCGATGGCATCTGAGCTGGCGGCCTTGCGCCGGCTGGCGCTGGAATTATGCTCGGCCGGAACCGCAATTCTCGTCCTGGGCCTGGCCGGAGGATGGTGGCTTGCGACGCGCGCCATTCGTCCGATTGATGACATCAGCGACACGGCAATGAAGATTGCCGCCGGCGATCTGTCGCAACGCATCAGCGCGGCGGACACTGAGAGCGAACTCGGGCGTCTTGTCCATGTGTTAAACTCGACGTTCAATCGCCTTGAGGCGGCCTTCGCGCAACAGGCCCGTTTCGTTTCCGACGCATCCCACGAGCTTCGCACTCCGGTGACAGTCATCCTTTCCCAAACCCAAACCACCCTGGCCCGGGAGCGGCCCGGCGCGGAGTACCGGGAAGCCCTCGAGGCATGTCAGCGGGCAGCTCAGCGCATGCGCAAGCTGACTGAATCGCTCCTCGAATTGGCGCGGCTGGATCGCGGCCTGCAACCGCCCAACTGCAAAAAAATCGACCTCGCCCAGATCGCCAAAGAATGCGCCGATCTTCTCCGGCCGCTTGCGGCCGAAAAGCGCGTGCAGATCGAGTGGGACGCGCCGAGCCTGCCTTGTTCCGGTGACGCGGAGCGGCTCGGACAGGTCGTGACCAACCTGCTGACGAATGCCATCCAGTTCAATTCCACCGGCGGAGAGGTCCGGATCACCGGAGCTGCCAGCGAGGGCCTGGTCTGCCTGACAGTCGCCGATACCGGCATCGGAATCGCCTCGGAAGACATCCCCCACATTTTCGAACGGTTCTATCGCGGAGACAAATCGCGGTCCGGAACGCAGGGACACACTGGCCTGGGATTGGCAATCAGCAAATCGATCGTCGAGGCGCATGGCGGCCGGCTGGAAGTCACGAGCCAACCCGGCGCTGGCGCAACGTTCACGATCAAGCTGCCGCTGGAAACGTGAGTTTGGGCAGGCAGCAACGGCGCTGTTGCGCCGTTAGCGCCGCGCATCAGCGGCGCAATGGGAGGCGTAAATCACACGAGCGGCGTCGAATGCCGAGCTTTGAAATGATAGGATGGGGACGAGCCGTCCCTACTCCGATCAAACCACGGGTTCCCAACCCGGTTCATATTCCCGGCGCCAGAGTTTCATGGCTTCCGGATCGTTTTGAATATGGCCATCCGCAGGATTGCATTGCAGTTCACGCCCCACACGCCAGGCAATGTTTCCAAGGTGCAGCATGGCCACACTCTTGTGGCCTTCGGTGATTGGCGAATTGAGATTGGCTCCGGACCGGATGGCGTCGACAAAATTTTGGAAGTGCATCCGATCCAGTTTAACACCGCTGGCACTGACAGTATTGGTCGGATCAGCCTCGGTGCGTTCTTTGACTTCTTTCAAAATCTTGTTCTTCTTGTCAAACAGCGCGTAACTGTTGCCGTCCAGCAAGGCCGAGCCTTCCGTGCCATAAACCACAACACCTCGCGGGAGGCGCTCGGCCGGATAGTTGTTGCAGCTTCTGCCTTCCCAACTGATGGTTTTGCCTTCGGCGTAATCCCAGGAAATCGTCTGGGTGTCCGGCGTTTCCCAATCGTCCTGGTAATGGTATCGGCCGCCGTTTGAACTGACGCGGGTGGGCCAGTCGACGCCCAGGGCCCAGCGCGCCACATCGACTTCGTGCGTGCCGTTGTTGAGGGCTTCGCCAGTGCCCCAATGCCAGAACCAATGCCAGTTGTAATGAATGAGATTGCTGCGATAAGGCCGGCGAGGCGCCGGTCCCTGCCACAAATCGTAATCCAGCCAGCCCGGGACCGCCGCGGCTGTGCCCCGGCCAATGGACACGCGATCATTGACGTACCAGGTCCGCGCAAAGCAGGTTTTGCCAATGATCCCCCCATGAATTTCCCGGATCGCCTGCTGCAAATTCGGGAAGGACCGGCGCTGGTTGCCCATCTGCAGAACGCGATGACTCCCGGCCACGGCACCGATCAGCAGCTCCCCTTCATGCGGATTGTGGCTGCACGGTTTTTCCAGGTAAACATGTTTGCCGGCAGCAAGGCACAGTATCGCCATCGGCGCGTGCCAGTGGTCGGGCGTCGCCACCGTCACCGCGTCCAGAGATTTATCCTCCAGCGCTTTTCGGAAATCCTTCAGGCCTTTGGGTTCGCTCTTCTGGCCCTTCGCCGTTTCCTGGATGCCTTTGGCGATCGCGCGATCGTCCACGTCACAGATATGTGAGATTTCAACCCCGCGGATGCCGGCCAGGCATTGGATATGAGCGATGCCGCGGCCATTGGTGCCGATGACGGCGACCCTTATTTTTTCATTGGGACTGGCGGCAGGACGGGAGGGCGCGGGCTGCTGGGCCAGGGCGCCAAGGCCGGATTGGAGGCTGAGGCCGATTCCGGCGAAAGCAGTCCGTTTCATGAAATCACGGCGGTTGAAGGAAGTGCTCATGGAAGAAGGCTAAACGCTAAAGGCTGAAGGCTAAAGCCAAAATCACTCCAACCTTCAGCCTTCAGCTTTTAGCCTTCGTTGACGGCGCCTGCGTCCGCCTTTACCTTCGATCTGCATGTTTGAGCTCGTTTCGCCTTATGAACCCGCCGGAGACCAGCCGCAAGCCATCGCGAAACTGACGCAAG
>DASRKU010000200.1:0-5184 GCA_035648815.1 Verrucomicrobiia bacterium
ACGATGTAGATGGTCTTTCTGCGATCATCAACGAAGAACATGGCCCGCAACCAGCCCCGTTCATTCAGGGATTTGCTTTCGAGGCGCAGCTCCATAGCTTCACCACACGGTTCAATACCGAGGTGGGGGACAGTTGGATAAGGTCGCCTTCGGCATTGTGCCGGATGTAAGCACCCTCGTGCGTGACGTATTGAAGGGCTGCAATCACGCGTTGGACCTTGACGTGCCCGAGGGCCCAACTCTGGCGGTGGGTTTTATGCCGGCGCGGCTGGCCTTCCATTCTGTCTATGCGGTCGATACGAATCGCCAATGGACGGCAGAAACTCCTCTTGAAAATGATTACTATATTCTGGTCACGGCTTCAGCCGAGCCGGCCCAGGCCTATCGCGAGGCCGTGAGGTTCCACTGGGAGCAATTCGGCCGGAAGGAACAAGCGCACGCGGCGGACCAGCAGGCAGGAACGGATCCGGGTTACCGGTCGCTGGCGCTTTGGGATGAGTGGCGTGCCAGGGTTTGGAATCAGGAATCGCCTCAGAAGTGGATCTCGATCCCTCTTCCAGACGGAGCGGTTGGCGGAGGTGTGAGCACCAGGCGATGGGGCCCCGGCCCCTCTGTGTATCTGTCCTCCTGGTTCAACACGCTGCGCACTTCTTACGGCATGGCCCTCTACGCCAGGCGCACGGGACAAGCCAGGCTCGTGGAGCTGGCAAAACAGACACTCGAATTGGCTCTGGACGCTCCCGGAACTAATGGAGCCTTCAAATGCATTGCGGTTCCAGGCACAAATGGCGCTTCAACGCTTTGGGCCGCGGGAGACGGAGGAGGCGACAGCACAAAGGACGGATTTCTGGGATATGACATGTGCTGGACCGGCTATTGGATGCTGAAATGGCGCGCTTCGGGGCTTCCCGGAAGTGAACGGATCCTGCCGCGCTGCCGAGCGTTGGCGGCATTCATAGTGGCACGGCAGTTAGCCGACGGGATGTTGCCCACGCGCTTCGCGGAAGACGGATCTGTGCAAATAGATCTTTCGAGCATTGTCAAAGCTGAAACTGGGCCGGTGGCGCTGTTCCTGTTAGAACTCTATCGGCAGGACAGGAACCCGCTTTATTTGGAAGCGGCCAGGAAAGGGTTGGCTTTTTTGGAGAAGGAAGTCATCCCTCGCCGCCAGTGGTATGATTACGAGACGTTCTGGAGCTGCAGCCCGCGAACGCCGCATTTGGACGAACGCACCCAGCAGTGGCCTGCCAATGATTTGGCTCTCTCGCAAACGGTTGCGGCTTACCTGGTGGCGCATCAGGTTACGGGCGAAGCGCATTACCTGGCCAAAGGAGAAGCACTCATGGATTTCTTGCTGCTCTTCCAACAATGCTGGACCAACCCCAGATTGGAGAACCTGACCGGCAGCGCGATGCTTCTGGGCGGGTTCACGACTCAAAATTCGGATGCCGAATGGTCCGACGCACGCCAGAGCCAATGCGGGAATATCTTGCTCGATTACTATCGTGCCACCGGAAAAACTGAATACCTCGAACGGGGTATCGCCGCACTGCGCGCGCAATTTCCTGTCTCTCCCGCAGAAAACTGGGCGCATGAAGGATATGGCGGCAGGGCTGGCGTGAGCAGCTTTCATTGGGGCACCGGCAGCGGCATGGCGGGCGTGGAAATCGAGGAGGACTATCTTCGTGATGGAATCATCGACGTGGCCTCGGGCCGGGGCGTCGGAGTCAACGGATTGAATATGGGTTCGTGCAAGATCAAGGGAGGCCAAATCGACTTAAGTGTTTCCACGCCGTTCCAGTGGAATCGACCGCCTGTGGTTACGTTCCGCCGCACCGACCCCACACGACGTTACGAGGTGCGCATCAACGGATTCAAAGCCGGTTTCTGGCGCGGCAAAGAACTTGAGAAAGGCATCCAGCTTCCGGCCCGCGAAATGCAGAGGCGCCACCCTTCGTAGCGCCAAATTCTCCAGCAGAAGTTGCTGGCGAGAGCAAAATCCGCAGAACAGGCAGGCCAGAGAGAGATTCGAATTCGCACGCGCAGTCCATGCGACAAAGTGGAGAACGGCTCGCATCGCCGCTTGCGTGCGTTGGATGGCGCGGGCTGTGCATTGCGTTTGCCGTTTCAAGAGCAATGGCTAGACTGGCGCCCGGCATGAGCGATCCTTCGTTCAATCCCCGGCAGTCAGCGTGGATCGGTGCGACTCCCGGACTCCTCCTCCTGCTCGGTTGTGGTTTCCCGGTGCAATGCCTGTCGGCCGCGGAAGCCGCCGAGACAAAGGCAACCATTACCGTGGACGCCGCCGTGGTGGTCAATACCTTCCGGCCGGTGGACGTTTTTGGCGTCAACATGGTGCCTTACGTGAACAAGGCGGATTACGCCGCCGTCCAAGGCCGGCTCCAGGAACTCGGGACCGTTTTCGTGCGATATCCAAGCGGCATTGCCGACGACGTGCACTGGAATGGCGCCGGCGCGTTTGACGGGCGGGGTTGGTGGGTGCCGAACCAAACCAACTATGCGCCGAGCTTCCAGGGTATTGAAATACATCGCGGAACCACATCGCATTACGGCCGTCCGGCGATGGTGACAGACGGCGATCCAGCAACCTATTGGCTGTCCGACGCCGGCGCCGATGCGCCGACAAACCAGTGGCTCTACGTGGACCTGGGTGCCACGAGGACGGCGGATGCCGTATCCATTGCTTGGGGGACGCCGTACGCAACCCGATTCAGCGTCCAGTTCTGGAATCCGAAATCAATCAATCAATGGGCGCCCTATTCGCACACCGCCGACGACTGGATGGACACCAGTGCCCGCAACATTTCGGGGGTTGGCGGAACGCAGCAGGTCACCTTCGCTTCAGTCGCATCCCGTTATTTCCGGCTGCTCCTCACCGCGAGCTCCGCGTCGCCGCCACAATACGCCGTCGCGGAGCTGGCCGTCTTCAACCAAACGAACCGGCTCACCCAACACTCAAAGGAGCAGCGGCAGGACCCCGCCGATGCAAATTGGAAACCGATGCAGTCCTGGACCGTGGCTTCGACCACCGACCCGGCCTGTTCAGTCGAACGGCCGTATGATTTCGATTTTGAGACTTTCATGGGGTATGTGCGCGGTCTGTCGCCGCGCGTCAGCCCGCTGATCACGATCAATTGCGGCGGAGCGACGCCGGAGGAAGCGGCGGCGTGGGTGCGGTACGCCAATCTGGTGAAGGGATACGGCATCCGTTACTGGGAGATCGGGAACGAAATGAACGGGAGCTGGGAAACCGGCGGGCCGCTGGGCGCGCGCGAATACGCCGCCCGCTATCTGGCGTTCTACCGCGCCATGAAAGCTGTCGATCCGCGGATTGTGATCGCCGGCCCCGGCATTTCGGACGCCGTCGTGCCTTCGGGCGATTACGACGGCCGAAGCTACCTGCAGGCCTTTGTCGAACGCCTCGCGGCCCGCAACCAGGCCGGCGCCGTCGAGGCCGTCGACGTCCACTGGTATCCATTCTTCATGAATGATAATCGCGAGACGACGTGGAAGACTGTCGGGCAATTGTCCGCTTTGCCCGCCCAATTCGACCGCTGGCTCGCTCCACATCCGCGGGCGGCGACCGTGCCCATCCTGGTCAGCGAATTTAACTCGGGCGCCGGCACGCCGTTTTCGACCCGCATCGAAAACGCCTTGTGGCTGGCCGATACTCTTGGCGAATTCATCCGCGGCTTTGGCCGGCGCGGTGCCGCGTCGTACTGGACCGTACTGCACCCGTGCGATGCGGCCGCGAATCCGCGCGGCGGCGACCAGTCGCTGTTGCAACTGGAGAACAATGCCTGGCGGTATCAGGAACGGTCCGTTTATTGGGCGATGGAACTCTTATCCACCCGGTGGGCTGTGGCCGCCGACCTGAGCCAACACACCCTTGTCCAGGCTGTATCCACCCAGCCGCTGCTTTCCGTGTATGCGGACCGGCGGCCCGACGGAATCCTTTCGCTGCTCGTGGTGAATCGCGATCTCAATCACGCCACTGAAACACAGTTGATCTTGAAACATTTCGTCCCCGCGTCGAAGGCTGTGCGTTGGACTTTTGACCAGGGGAATTACCGGTGGAACACCAACGCCGCGCCCTTTCACGCCGAGCCGGACCAGTCACCCTCCAGCGGAATGGAAACGGGGATCGGACCGTCTTTCCGGTACCGCTTCCCGCCGGCTTCGATCACGGTGTTTCAACTGCCGGCGAACGAAAGAAGGGGTCAGGAATGAATTTGTGCATACGTGAAGTTTGCATCTGGAATCCGATATGCACTTATGCATCCCTGACCCCCTGAATAACGGACAACATATGCGTTCCGAATTACCACTCGGACAGCTTTTGCCTGACGCATTCGACTGCTGTCGAAGTCAAGTCGAGCTCAACCAGCCGCCGAGTTCGTCAACAATGAGGAAGCTTCTACGCACAACTGATCGGGGCCTCACGCAGACATCAACCGCGTCCTGCTCGCGCCGAGACTTAGTTGTCAATAGTGCATCAATTCATCCGAATATTTGAATTCAAGATTTGGTCACCCCCTAAAGTATTAGTTGCGCGTAACCGATAGTTTGTGCTATACGTTTATGCGTTCGATGAAAACCTGCTTACACATATCAGCCACGAGTTGGCCGACGATGTCGGTCGCGAAAGCGACACGTCATAGCCGGTATAACCCGGGTTGTGCGTTTCGCCTGGGACTATCCTTGGCACCTATTGGGCAAAAGCCCGAAGGTAATTTGGATAGACTTGGTGTAAGCAGGTAAAGAATCGAAATAGACTTTCTCTCACCCTGCTTACTGAAACGTAAGCGGGGTTTTTTGTTTTCTCTGCGGTCTCTGTTGGTGGTGAACGAACGGCAACGAAAAATGGACGATCTGTGAATATGAAAAACTCGACATCCAGGTGATGTCTTCTGGCGACAAATTGAATTTGACGAGGACGAGCATTGAATCGTCACAGGTGTGGTGTGCCCATAAGAGGCCGACCACATCGCCAGGAAGAGCGAAACGAATTTTACATTTTAAGGGCTTTGCAGGAGGTGTGCCCCCAAACACCGAAAGAACCACCGTGAAACCGTGGGTTGGTATCGCAAGATAGCAAGAGGTGTTTGTTCTATGTTGAAACCCCGACCCAAATGTCGGGGTGAAATGGCACGGGCCGGGAGC
>DASRKU010000201.1:0-8837 GCA_035648815.1 Verrucomicrobiia bacterium
TATTTGGACTGTTCGCCGGTAGGGCTGCGCTGCGCGCAGCCGGACGCGCGCAGCGCGCCCCTACCGAAAAATCCGTGTCCATCCGCGAAATCCGCGGTTAACTTCTCTGGGATCCTGCCACCGGTAGGGCTGCGCTGCCGCGCAGCCGGACGCACGCAGTGCGCCCCTACCAAAAAAATTCGCGTAAATTCGCGTAATTCGCGGATAAAACTTTTCCGCTGAATTCGCGGACAAAAAGTATTTATTTGTGGATTGCGCGTTTTTCTGGCACAGAGCACGCGCGACATGAACCTGCGACTGACTGCCACCGCCCTCCTCTGCCTGTTCGCCTTCAGCCTGGGCTGCGGCAAGTCCGAAACTCCCGCCAATGCCGTTTCAACTCCTGGTTCCGGTCTTTCCGCGGACACCATCGCCAGCATCCATTGGCGCGGAAAGAAAGATCTCGGGATCATCTCCGGCGCATATTATTTGCTGCGATTGTGGAACTTGGGGGAGAGCACCACGCTGGAAAAGCAGACTCTCGACAAGCTCAGCTCGGCGCCGTGGCGATGGCTGCACGGCGAGGCGGAAGGCACCAACGAGTATCATTTCCTGTTGAGGCCACTGCTCGATGATGTTCTTCGCGAAGAGAGCTATTTCGAGATGCGTCAGCCAGCCAATCAGCCCGGTGAAACCGTTTTTGCAATTCGCCTGGATGAGCGCCGCGCCGGCGTTTGGGAAACCAACCTGGCCAATGTCCTGAACTCCCTTGCGGGCGCGTGGCCCTTGGGATCCGCAGATCACGGCTGGACCTTGCAGCGGCAGCAGAACCCAAAATTGATCGAGCTGGTTCGGGCGGGCGATTGGACGCTGATCGGCGTTGCCGATGCCCAAAATCATTTGTTGCGACAGGTGGCCCAGCGCGTGGCCACCAGTCCCGATCCATTCGGCACAAAAGCCTCCGACCACTGGCTTGAAGCCCACCTCAAACTTCAGCGGATACACCCCGTCAGAGCAAACGCACCCGGCGGAGGATTGCCCATGATTTCCCTGGCTGTTTCCGGCGATGGCGGAAATGTCCTGGTGCACGGCACGCTGGATTTTCCACAGCCGATGCCAGGCCGACTCGGTGATTGGACTTTCCCCACAAACCGCATCCGCGAGCCGATGGTCAGCCTGGCTGCCATCCGCGGAATCCAGCCCTGGCTCTCTTCATGCAAATTCTGGACGGATCTCCAGCCCGGCGCGGCGCCGGATCAGTTTTATTCCTGGGCGCCTGATGGTGTTTTGTATCAGCTATATGTCGGTGCGCCTGTCCAGGATGCCATGGACCGGGTGCATGCGTTGAACCGCTGGCTGCTGGAAACAGCCAACCCGTGGCTCGGCGCGCATGCGACTGGGCAATTTGAGCAGGCGCCCGACGGCAGTGGCGCCATGTGGACAGGCCTTCCGCTCATCGCCCCTTCCGTGCGGGCGGTTGACGGAGGCAAATTTCTGCTCTCGGCCTTATTGCCCAAAGTAATGCCCGGAACCAATACCCAGGCCGGTCTTTACGAAAAGCCTTCCCTCGACTCATTGCTGGGCGAAATCATGGGAGAAACGAACCTGTTGGCGTATCACTGGGAGATGACCGGCCCACGAATTGAATCATGGCTCTTCCTCGGCCAGACCTTGAGTGTGGCTTTTCGACACGGCGCATTGCCGTTCGAATGCGCCAGCGTGGAATGGTTGAAAGTGATTAAGGAAAGAGTCGGCAATTGCACAACGCGCCTTTCACGCACCGGACCCAATCAATTGACATTCGACCGCAAATCCACAATCGGCCTCACCGGCGCCGAGTTGAACCTGCTCGCCGACTGGCTGGAGTCGCCCGCGTTCCCCCGAGGCCTTTACTCCACGCTGACGCCCCCACCGCAGCCGGCACTTGGCGGTAAAGCCCAATAGCAAACCCGGAGAGCCGCAAAGGAAAAGGAGTGGGGACGGCTCGTCCCCAGAAACCCCTTGCTTCCTCCAGTCAGTCCCCCACAAAAGGAAATTTATTCTTCGGCTTTCACATGAGATGACTGCGGAAAAGCATCAAAATCCTTCGTTCCCTTCGTTTGCTTGGTGTACAAAATTCTTTTTTGGTGAGGTTCCCCCGAAAGAGTTTTAACAGAAGGTAACAAAGGTAACGAAGTGGCTCCTGCTTCAGTATTTATGGAAAGGACCAGTGGTTCGCCTCCGTTGGCTCCGTTTCCTCCTGTTGAACGCATTTTCAGAACCCCATTTTTGCGCCTTTTGTGCTTTTTTGTGGCAACTCTTTCCCGTTTTTGCGGCAACTCCTCCTCCCTTCCAAGTCTGGACTCCGATCCTCATTTATGTGACTCTTTTTTGTTGAAAATATCCACCCAGCCCTTGCTGGCCAGCGCAGCAGCTCTCGTGGCGACCGCAGGGCTCTTGTGGCATTGGACTCGCGATCCCAATATCAGTTTTCTCTCCCGCAATGCGGCTGCGGACTGGATCGTTTTCCCTTCTGCGCCCATTGCCAACATGCATCCGGCCGTGATGCTGGATACCGTTTTCCGCCGGCAATTCGTCGTGGATCCGACCGCGAAGACAGTCCGCCTCAGGCTGCGCGCGGCAAGAAAATTTGAATTGACGATCAATGGGCAGCCTGTGGCTGCGCCCATCCATCCGAACTGGAAGACCTTCTCCACCCTGGACGTCACCTCGAACCTGCATCCCGGCACCAACGAACTTCAGGTCCGAGTGTATAACGACAATGGCCCTCCCGCCTTGTGGCTGGCAATGGATAATGGCCGGGTCCTTTTGCGGAGCGATCCAGGATGGGAAGCATCGTGCGCGGGTTCCGCCTGGCGCCACGCTGCATCCGCAGCGACTCCAAAAATCCCCGGCCCCGGCAATCCTCTCCGTGAAAGAGACGGCGGCACTGTCCCCTCCGTGATGGTCGTCTGGCCATACTGGGTTCTATTCGCGTTTCTCTCGACCATGATTCTGTGTGCGGGGAAATACTGGCAGGGCAGGGCAGGGCGGGCGGACAAGTCCGGCACCCTCTCCCATCGGATGGGAGAGGGTTTGCTGCTGATCGTGGGCCTGCTCTGGGCGGTATTGTTTTTGCACAATACAATGCTGCTTCCGCGCGTCCTTGGCTTCGATGGCGGCCATCATTTCGATTACATTCAACACGTTCAGGAGAATTGGACTGTGCCGCTGCCGGACAAGGGCTACGAAATGTTTCAGCCTCCGCTCTATTACACCATTGCGGCCCTCGTGCTCTCCTGTGTCGGGGTCTCAGCGACCGATGCCATGGCCGGCACTGTCCTGCGGACGCTCGGGATGTGTTTTGGAATCGTCAACTTGACCCTGATATTCCTGTGCCTTCGCCGGCTGTTCCCGCGCAACGTCGGCGCGCAGTGGGTGGGCTTGATCGTGGCTGCGTTCCTGCCGATGCACTTGTACCTTTCCCACTTCACCACCAACGAAACTCTGGCCGCCACCCTCGCGACCGCCACCGTTTACCTGTGCCTGCGCGTGCTCCAGTCTCCCAGTCCTTCCATCCGGCAATACGTCTTCCTGGGCATCTGCATGGGTGCAGCCTGCCTGACCAAGGTCACCGATATCCTCCTGGTCCCCGCTGTCATGATTGCACTTTTTGTATGTCGACGGTCGAGAGTCGAGCGTCGAGAGAAAGGCGCCCTCACCCCGTCCCTCTCCCAGACCCACTCCCAAACCCTCACCCGGCCTCCGGCCACCCTCTCCCATCCGATGGGAGAGGGACGGGGTGAGGGTCCCAATCTCAAATCTCAAATTTCAAATTTGAAATCCCCTCCAGCCGACGGAGGGAACATCCAACAACCAACATCCAACATCCAACGTCCAACGGGGGAAAGTGCGGACATGGGGACGAGCTGTCCCCACTCCGTACCCTCGACTCTCGTCTATCGACTCTCGACCGCCTTCTTCTGCCTGGCCGTCTGCGGATGGTATTACATTTGGATCTGGATACACTACGGGACGCCGTTCGTCGGAAACTGGGATGTCGCCACCGGCTTCAGATGGTGGCAGGACCCCGGATACCGGACCATCGCGGATTATACGCGGTTTGGCGCCGGGCTGACGCATCCAGCCTTCAGCGGCTTTGCGGGATTTGCCGACGGCATTTACTCCACACTTTGGGGTGATGCACTGCGCGGGGGAACGATGAACCGGCTCTTCGAGCCACCCTGGCAATATCCATTCATGACGGCGGGCTACCTCATGGCCCTCGTGCCGACGCTCCTGGTTCTTGTCGGCGCCGCAGTTATTTTCTGGCGATGGCTCACCCGGCCAACAGCCGAACACCTGCTGATCCTTGCCTTTTCGGGGTCCGTTGCGTTCGCGGTTTTTTACATGAGTTTGAAAGTGCCTTCCTATGCCCAGGCCAAGGCATTTTATGGACTTTCAGCCATGGCGTGCCTGTGTTGCTTTGCCGCGGCAGGATGGGAGACGCTGACAAAACGATGGAAGGCGTTGCAGTGGATCCTTGGCATTGCGTTGCTCACCCTGGCAATGAATAGTTACGTCGCGATGTGGATCTGTCCACGCGGCGCGACCACGCTCAGACTCGCAGGATTTTATTCCGTCGTTGATCGCAGACAAGATGAGGGATTCTCGAAGTTAACAGACGCGGTCAGAATCGATCCTGGCGATCCAAAAGCGGAGCTGGCTTTGGGCCTCGCATATTACGTAGTTGGCAGAAGCAGCAACGCTTTGCCTCACGCGGAGCGCGCCGTCGAATTGGGCCAGAATGAGGCTGCGTGTCATATGTTGTTGGGCACGATATTGGTCGATCTCGGGCAATCCGAGCGGGCCTTGCCTGAGGTTCGCAAAGCAGTTGAACTGGGCCCCGAACTGGACGCGGGCTATCAGAACCTGGCAACACAGCTGGAGAATCTGGGACATCCCGAAGACGCCATCCAAGCCGCTCTCCATGGACTGGCAATCTATCCGTGGAACGCGGTCCTGCACGAGATTCTTGGCCGGATGCTGTTCTTGAAGGGAGATTTCGCCGGCAGCGCGCGACATTGTGAATATGCCGCCTCGCTCCAACCTGGTTCAGCCGACGCGCAGCGATCCCTTGCCCTGGTGTTGCTGCAACTGAACCGCGACGCCGAAGCCATCCAGCATCTCAGGCAATCAGTTCGGCTGAGTCACGGCAACTCGCCCGAACCGCTGAAAGATCTGGCCTGGCTCCTCGCGACACATCCTGACCCGGCATTGCGCGACGGAAAGGAAGCTCTCCGGCTCGCCGAGCTTGCCATACAAAAAAGTGGCAAGGAGGATCGCAACCTGTTGGCAATCCTCGCCGCGGCTTACGCCGAATGCGGGCGATTCCCCGAAGCCATTGCAGCTGTGCAACAGGCGATCCAGAATTCGCCACCAACCGGCGATTCCAACGCGGCCACGCTCAAGGACATGCTGCAGGCCTTCCAGGCAAACCGCCCGTACCGGAGTGGGGACGGCTCGTCCCCAAGAACCCCTTAGCCATTGAACAGGGGGAATCTGTTTCACAGGAGATAACTGATAAAACTGAGGAGCCAATAATTTTCCGGAAAGGCGTTTTAACAGAAGGTAACAAAGGTAACAAAGGGCTCCTGATCTACGCCCTCTGAAGGAAAAAAACCAGTGTTTCCCTCCGTTATCTCCGTTGCCTCCTGTTAAGCGCCTTTTCCCCGCTGGCCGTCAATCGCGATCTTAAGGCTTCGAGCGTCTCCATTGAAAATTGGTCATCGAAAATCTACCATCGGTCATTGGAGGACGAGGTGCCGGCCCGCCTGGTTGCGGGTTCTTGCATGCCACAACCGGTCCGACAGTTCCTGCGGTGTCATTCCGCCCGCTTTGTATATGGCAAATGACAAATTTTCAATGGCCGATTTTCAATCAAAAAGAATTGGAATGCACCCCTGGGAAAGGATTTTTTAACAGAAGCTAACAAAGGTCACGAAGGCCTTCCTGGTAGGGCCGCGCTGCGCGCGGCCAGGAAGGATCCCAGGAGTCAGAATAGAAAAAGCGCCCCAATCCTTCGTTCTCTTCGTTTGCTTGGTGTAATAGATTCCCTCCGTTCTCTCTGTTTCCTCCTGTTAAATTTGTTTTCAGAACCCCCTTTTGCGCCTTTTGTGCCTTTTTGCGGCAACTCATTCCGGTTTTGTGCGGCGGTTTTCTTTGCGGCCTCAATGTCTTTTCAGTAACACTTCCGCGTGTTCGCGATCCCCAAAACCATGCGCGCTGCCGTTTACCGCGGCCCCAATAAGCTGCGCATCGAAACCGTCCCCGTCCCGCGCATCGGCCCTCACGAATTGCTCGTGAAAGTCGCCGTCTGCGGCGTTTGCCCGACGGATATCAAAAAAATCGTGCACGGCACCGTCCCACCGCCGCGCATTTTCGGCCACGAAACAGCCGGAACCATCGCCCGCATCGGCGCGCGCGTTCGGGACTTCAAACCTGGAGATCGCGTCGCCCTGCATCACCACATCCCCTGTATGGATTGCCATGCATGCCGCCATCGCGCCTTCGCCCAATGCGCCCAGTATAAGCGGACCGGGATCACCGCCGGATTCGAACCCGCAGGCGGCGGCTTTGCAGAATATGTGCGTGTCATGCCCTTCGTTATCCCCGGCGTGGTCCGGATTCCGGCGCGGAACTCCTTCGAAGAAGGCGCCATGCTCGAACCGGTCAACACTGTGTTGAAAGCTGTGAAACGATTGTCGTTGTTGCCGGGCGACTCCGTGCTCGTGGCAGGGCAGGGGCCAATAGGCCTGATGTTCACAAAACTCCTGCAACTGGAAGGCATGAAGGTCCTCGCCTCCGACCTGATGGACTCCCGCCTGGCCCTGGCGAAAAAATTCGGCGCAAAATGGACCGTGAAGCAGTCGAGAGTCCAGAGTCGAGAGTCGATCTCCTCCCTCTCCCGTCGGACGGGAGAGGGCCGAGGTGAGGGGACTTTCCCCTCGACGCTCGACGCTCGACGCTCGACCGCCTTTATGGACGCCGCCGTCGTGGCCGTTCCCTCCGACTCGGCGTTCACGTACGCATTGGCCGCGGTTCGGCCCGCCGGCCAGATTCTGCTCTTCGCCCATACCCGGCGCGGGGCCATGACACAAGTGGACCTGGCATCGGTATGCGTTGATGAAAAAGATTTGCTGGGGAGCTATTCATCCGATGTCACGTTACAGCAGGAAGTTGCGCGCTTGGTCTTCGGGAGAAAGCTGGACGTAAGATCGCTGATTACCCACCGGTTTCCCCTGGAGCAAGCCGCAGCCGCCATTGAGTTAGCCGCCAAGCCGACCCCGGAATCCCTAAAAATCCTGGTGACCCACGGAAATCAAAGTCAGTGAGTCAGTGAGTCAGTGAGTCAATGAATGAGAGTGGGTTGTCTGTGTTTCATTCTCTGACTCACTGACTCATTGACTCGCTCACTCAATTTAAGTCCGCCCAATCCGCGGTTAAAACCCCCCTGACCAGTTTCAGCCCTGCCTCAGGATTTAACCTTATTTGCGCAAAACGAGATCGTATGATGTGCTGCGTCCACCTTCTGCGCTGCGCTCAAGAATGCCTTTCTTAACAAGGTCTTGAATGTCACGAGTCGCTGTGTCCTGGGATGATTTTGTCAGCTTGGCCCATTTTGACGTCGTCAATTTGCCCTCAAATCCATCCAGCAACCGGTTTAGAACTGAACGCTGGCGCTCATTCAATGATACCTCTGCCAACCTCTCCCAGAAGCGGGCTTTTGCCATCACACCAGCCAATAAAATTTCCGCGCCATCAATGGCACGGCCAAGACATTCCAGAAACCATGTCAGCCATGCCGTTATATCCGTTGTGTCCTTTTGAGTCGCTTCCAGTATGTTGTAATATGCTTTCCGTTCCTGTCGGATTTGCGACGACATACTGTAAAAACGCTGCGCGCTTCCTTCAGACCTGGCTAGGCACAAATCAGCAATGGCGCGGGCAATGCGCCCGTTGCCATCCTCAAACGGATGGATGGTCACAAACCATAAATGCGCCACGCCTGCCTTTAACACCGGGTCAAGGTCTGTTTCCTGGTTGAACCAGTTCAAGAACGCGGCCATTTCCTTTTCAATCTTGTCAGCAGCCGGGGCCTCGTAGTGAACCTTTTCCCGCCCGATGGGCCCGGACAGAACCTGCATTGCGCCGCTGCGGGCATCACGCCATTTGCCGGTATCGATGCGGGTCATGCCGCTTCGCCCCGACGGGAACAAGCAGGAATGCCAGCCAAACAACCGTTCATCGGTCAGAGGCGCGGAATAATGGCGCGTCGCATCGAGCATCATTTCCACCACGCCGTCAACATTGCGCTCGGAAGGTATCAGACCGGCAATATCCAAGCCCATGCGACGGGCAATCGAAGATCGCACGGCCCCCCGGTCGAGCTTCTCGTCTTCGATCTCACTGGATTTGACGACATCCTCCGTCAGGGTTTGGAGGACGGCTTCCTCCTGCAATTTGAAGCCCAGGATTTCCATGTGGCCAATCAACCGCCCCTGCCGGTGGCGCACGTCGGCAAGCGTGGCGGCCAGTATTTCGCTGCTCCAGCGTAGTTTCGGCCAATCTTTTTGTTCGTGGATATACATGCTGATCCTCGTAATCTCCGCTTATTATGCGGATATTATGGCTGTATTCTCCGCAAAGTCAAAGGGTTTCTCCGCGCAACATACGGAGAATAAAGGGGCCCTTATTGAGTCAGCGAGTCAATGAGTCAGTGAGTCACAGAATGAAACACTGACAACCTTCATCCCACAATTCTGGCCCATTTCAAGGACACACTTACTCGGACACGCCTCAGTTGCCTCCTGTTAAGC
>DASRKU010000202.1:0-3723 GCA_035648815.1 Verrucomicrobiia bacterium
GAGATGGGCAGGGGATTGGCCGCCACAAAATTGGTCGTGCCTGGGACCCGGCCTGTGAACACCGACGCATCTTCGTACGGATAAACCGGGCCGGCGCCAGTCTGGATCGGTTTGCCCATCGGAATCGTGCCGGCCGGCGCCAGTTGCGAGCTCACGCCATTGGCAAAAAACGCGTTCGGCTGCTGCGGCCGCAATTTGAGCTGCCGCCGCATGTCCGGAAATATGTACAGGGGCGTCTTTCGCGACAGGCTGCCCCGCCTGCCCGCAATCCCCAGGACCAGCGCGGCGCCTGCAACACAGATTAAAAGGAAGTAGCGCATTAGTCGTTCACCAGCTCAATGTGGGTGCTGCCCGCATCCTCCAGCAGCTTGACCGTCGATGCCTCGGAGTACTTCGGATCGCTGCATTCCACCACGACAAAAAAACGGTCGTGCGTCACCAGTCCGAACCGCCGGTTCTTCAGCAACGGATGATGCAAGCGAGGCAATCGATTCAAAAAAAGCATGCCGAAAAGCGAGCCGAACGCTCCGAACAGAATCGTCAGCTCGTACGACGGGGGAAATGCCGCATAAGGACTGAACATCGGTTTCCCGCCAACCACCAGCGGGTAATCCACAGCGTTCATATACCAAATCATCAGCATCCCGCACGTGTATCCCGTCACCCCGCCCAGGAATGCAAACCAGCCCACCCTCGAATTCTTCAAGCCCATCGCCCTGTCCATCCCATGCACCGGGAACGGCGTGAAGACATCCCACCGCGTATAGCCCGCATCCCGCACTTTCTCGGCCGCATGCATCACCGCCGCGGGATTCGTAAACTCGGCAATCACTCCGTAAGGCTTCCCAGCTTCGATGATCTTTGTTTCCGGGCTCATATCACCTCGGTGTCCGGTATGGGTTCCTCATGTTTGGCCCCGCCCAGCGGATGATGCGGGTCCGCCTGCGGAGTCACGCCTTTGACTTCTGAAATCGCCACCAGCGGCAGCACGCGGATAAACAGCAGAAATAAAGTGAAAAACAACCCGAACGTCCCAAGGAACGTGCAGATGTCCACCCACGTCGGCTTGTAATATCCCCAGCTCGACGGCAGGAAATCCTGGTAAAGCGAACCGACCACGATGACGAATCGCTCAAACCACATCCCGATGTTGACGAGGATCGAAATGATGAAAATCGCGACGAGATTTCGCCGGAACCATTTGAACCAAAAAAGCTGCGGCACGAGCGCGTTGAATCCCAGCATCGCCGCGCCTCCATACCAGTACGTCCCGAACAGCCGATGCCAGAAGGTCCAGCGTTCGTAAGGATTGCCGCTGTACCAGGCAATGAAATACTCCATCAGGTAGGCATACCCAACAATCGAGCCGGTCGCCAGCGTGACTTTGCACATCACGTCGATGTGCCGCATCGTGATCACTTCCTCCAGCTTGCAAATTTTCCGCAGCGGCACCAGCAACGTCAGCACCATGCCGAACCCGGAATAGATGGCGCCGGCGACAAAGTAGGGAGGGAAGATGGTTGTGTGCCATCCGGGAAGCTGCGACACCGCAAAGTCCAGGGACACGATTGAATGGACCGAGAGCACCAGCGGCGTCGAAAGCCCCGCCAGGAGCAGGTATGCTTTTTCGTAGTTGCTCCAATGCCGGTTCGACCCCGTCCAGCCCAATGCAAACAAACCGTAGGCAAATTGCCGGAATTTGGTCTTGGCCCGGTCGCGCATCACGGCAAGATCGGGAATCAATCCCATGAACCAGAACAGCACGGAAACGGTGAAGTAGGTCGATACGGCAAAGACGTCCCACATCAAGGGGGAACGGAACTGCGGCCACACCGGCCCGTTGGAATTGGGGACTGGGAACAACCACCAGTCAAACCAGACGCGGCCTACGTGCATGGCCGGGTAAATGCCGGCGCACATGACGGCGAAAATGGTCATGGCCTCCGCGGCCCGGTTCACGCCCGTCCGCCAGCGCTGCCGCAGCAGGAACAGAATCGCCGAGATCAATGTTCCGGCATGGCCAATACCGATCCACCACACAAAGTTAATGATGTCCCAGCCCCACATCACCGGCCGCATATCGCCCCAGACTCCCACGCCGGTGGAGACCTGGTACGCCAGCATGCACAAGAGCAGCGTCGCAAACCCCAGGCTCGGCACAAAAGCCACCCACCACCAGAACGGCGCTTTGCCCTCCGCCACGCCCGCGATCTTGTCCGATAACCACCCGAACCCGCGCTGATTGGCCACTAGTGGAATGCGCTCGAGTTCCTTCGGCACCGTCGGCACTGACAGATGCTCAGCCATGCACGGCCTCCTTTCCGGGATGCCCGGCAGGCTCCGCCGTCTCTTCAAAGGGATCGCCCTCCTTGCTCTTGAATTCCTCAAAGCTCGCAGGCTCCCGGTAATCCGGCATCGATGGGTTGGGATTTCGAACCCGGGCAAGGTAAGTCGTCCGCGGCCGCGTGAACAACGAGTCCAGCACCGCATAATTCCGGTCCAGCCCTTTCAGCTTCGTGACTCGGCTGTCCGGATCGCTGATGTCCCCGAAAACAATCGCCCCGGCCGGGCAGGCTTGCTGGCAGGCGGTCCTGGGAACCGTCCCTTCCGATTCCTTGAGCCGTACATCGCCCGACGCCCCCGCCTTTACTTTCTGCGCGATCTTCGCCTGCTCCAGGCGCTGCACGCAATACGTGCACTTTTCCATCACGCCACGCATCCGGACCGAGACATCCGGATTCTTCGACATCTTGATCAGGTCCCATTCGTCGTCCGGACGCATCCCAGTCGTGGGTTCCGTCGGATCACGCCACCACCGCAACAAATCCCATTCTCCGTCGGTGCTGTGGGTCAGCGGCGTCGAGTAGAACGGCCCTTTCAAATCCTGGAGCGAACGTTTGTTGTAATCGAGATAGTTAAATCGCCGGACCTTGTACGGACAATTGTTGGAGCAATACCGAGTGCCCACGCACCGGTTATACACCATCACATTCAAGCCTTCGTTGTCGTGCACGGTTGCGTTGACAGGACAAACATTTTCGCACGGGGCCGCTTCGCAATGCTGGCAAAGCATCGGCTGCAACACGCTCTGCGGGTCGTCAATCCACTCTTCAAATTGCTGGTCCTCATCCGTCTTGAGCATGTCCGGCAGCCTGGGCTTGGCCGGATCCGCGGCATAATAGCGGTCGATCCGCAGCCACGCCATCTCGCGTCCGCGTCGGACCTGGTCCTTGCCGACAATCGGGATGTTGTTCTCGCTCTGACAGGCAATGACGCACGAGTTGCAGCCCACGCAAAGATTCAGATCAATCGCCATACCCCATTGATGCAGCCCCGCCGCTTTCGACCGGTCCAGCGGATTCTGATACAAGGGCGCAACCAGGGGCGGGTCCTCCAGCTTTTCGCGATTCGCGAAGTCGGGATGCTTGCGATACTGCTCCAGGTTCGCCTCGCGCACAATCGGCCGGCCTTCCATCGACCAGTGATGCTGCACGGTGGCAACTGGGTGCAGTTGTCCCAGCGGTGTCAGCGAGGCGCCAGTCGCAAAATGCGCTGCCGCAGTCGTGCGCAGCCGATACGCGTCATACCCGGCGCCGCTGCCGACTCGGCCACTGCGCAGCCGCCCGTAGCCGAGCGCCAGGCCGATCGTGCCGTCGGCCATGCCGGGCTGCAGCCACGCCGGGCCGACCACCTCTCGCCCGCCCAAAACCACCTTCACCAGCG
>DASRKU010000203.1:0-3499 GCA_035648815.1 Verrucomicrobiia bacterium
GCACAGGATGGCATCCCCGAGAGTGAACGGCCTGATGCCGACGTCGTCGTCCCTCGTTTTCTCAGCGAACTGCACACCGACTATATCGACCTCCTGCTGTTGCACTGCGTCACGTCGCGCCGCTGGCCGCAACAGTTGCGCAAGCAGATGGATATTTTGTCCAAGTACAAGGAAAAGGGAGTCGTGCGGGCCCTGGGTGTCTCCTGCCATTCTTTGGAAGCGCTGGAGGCGGCGGCTGATGAGCCCTGGGTGGATTCGGTGCATACGCGGATCAATCCGTACGGGATGAGCATGGATGGACCCGCTGAGAGGGTGCTGCCCGTTCTCAAGAAACTTCACGCGGCTGGCAAAGGAGTCGTGGGGATGAAACTGGTCGGGGCCGGTCATTTGCGTCGTGATTCCGCGCGGCTGGACGAGTCTGTGAAACATGCGCTTCACTCCGGGTGCGTCGATGTGCTCAACGTCGGCTGCGAAAGTCTTCGGGAAGTGGACGACTTTTCGGCGCGGATCACCAAGGTGCCGCGGCTGCCGGCTTGATTGCGAATTTACTGCTGCTTCAGCAACCGGCTCAGTTCCGCCACGACTTTGAACGCATCGGCCACGTAAAGGACGTCGGCTTTGCCGCGGGCCCAGCCGCAATTGGGGTCCAGGTTGATCGCCCTTCGTTCATTGATGAAACGCCAGCCAACGGTGTGTGGCTCTTCCCCATGACAACAGGTGCTGAGCCCCTTGGGATGCCGCGGCGTCGAGCCGGTCTGGCCGATTTGATTGAAATGGGAAAGAAAGGACAGGACAGCCTGGCCGTCGCCCCCCTGGTCCACGAGGGATTTGCTGCTTCCTAACGAGGCGCGGGTCACCGCGAGAAAATCACCGATCAACTTCTCCGCCTCGCTCACGTGCGTCTGGCCGTCGCCCTGCTTTTTGGTCCACCCCGCGCCCGCCACAAAGAGCAGCGCTGCTTCGGGCCGGACCGTTTGCTGGGTGGCCGGCGGCTCGCGAAACCCACCGACGGTCGTGCGTGTGGAGATTGCCGGGGGTGAAACTGTTTCGAGTGCAACCTGTCCTGGAGATCCGGTCCATGCGGAATGACTGCCCGGGTCGATGAGCATGAACCATGGCCGTTGCGCGCGCTGGACCACCGCTTCCATCCGCTGGCGATAGAACCACCGATTAATTCCGATGGTGCCGCTGTCCACGCTGATGCGGGTGACGTGCGTGTCGGCCCGTCCGCCGAGGCGCTGCGCCACACCTGGCAGGCACCGGCCAAAGCGGGATGTATGGGGTGCCACAACGATTGTGGCCTGCGCCGCTTTGACGAGGGCTTCGGCCGCGGCTGCATCGGTGCTGTAGCGGGATGGCACAAAATCGGGGCCGCTGACGGCTAGGAATCGTGCCACGCCGCACCCTGCCACCAGGTTCGCGTCCGCTTCAGCATTTTCTCCGATGAAGCCCGCCACGAGTTGTGACCCCGGCAATGCCGTGTGCAGCGCCACCCCTGCGGCTAAAGCCTCTAGCATAGGTTTAGTAAGCGAGCTGTCAGGTTCGGTGTGAGCCAGTATCAGGATTGTTTCCATAAAATCGCCACAAGAATAAAATTATTTGCCGCAAAAAAGCGCAACAGGCGCAGCGGGGCAGGGCCGCAACCACTGTAAAAAGCAGCCCTCACCCTAGCCCTCTCCCGTCCGACGGGAGAGGGAACACGAGCCAGCGCATGGGATTTCTCGCACGATCGTCTGCAACGAACGCGTGAACCGGTTCTTCTCCCTCTCCCATCGGATGGGAGAGGGCTGGGGTGAGGGTTCGGTACTTTTCATTTCTCTGCAGATATTTTTTTGCGCCTTTTGCGCTTTTTTGCGGCCACATTTCTGTTCTTCTTTTTGCGGCGCTTTACTCTTTTATCCACGCGGCTATCTCCGCCGCTATTTGTTCCGGCGGCATATCTTTGACGATCCGGGTGGCGCGCATTTGTTTGGGCAGCGTCACGCTCGCGAACGTGAGGCCTGCACCGGCCAATTGGACCGGCTTCGCCTTTTGCAGTGCCGGCATGATCCCGCGCATGTTGGCCATGCCCACCTGCGGATTGTTTTTTGGCTCCGGCAGATTGCCTGTGGCCCACCCCAACAGGGCAGGGGGAGCGCTGCAACGGGATACCTGGTGTTTGCCGCCCTCCACGCGCTCCAATATTTCCATCGAGCCGTCACCGGCGATTTTCAACTCGTCCACACCCTGGAATTGTTCCGTGATGCCCAGCCGTTCGCCCAGCGCCTGCAAGGTGGCACCCGCGCCGCGCGAGGCCGATTCCCACCCGCCGAACACCAGCAGCCGGGATTTGTCCAGGCCCGGCAGGGCGCCAATGGCATCGGCCAGCGCCGAAGCCGTCTCGTAAGGATCGGTGAATCCGCCGGCGGGGCCGTCCAGCGGAACAAATTCGAACGGCGCCTTCTGGGCCACGGTCATCATGACCTGTTGCAGCCTGGCTTTTGGGCCGAGGCTGACGAGCCAGACCTTGCTGCCCGGGATTTGTCTGGCGAGGTTGGCCGCTTCGTAGAGGGCATGACCCGCCCAGGGATCCAAAATGGCGGGTAACATCATTTCATTTTTCAACGCCGGCCCGGCCGTGCCGCTCACCGGTTCCAGAGTTTGAAGCGGGTCCGGCACGATGCTGCCGCAGACGACAATTTGATAGGCAAGACTCATGATCGGGGAATGGATGTCATGGGGTTAACGGCTGCAAATGCCGGGTTCGACGGTGAACCGGCTGGGAACTTTTCAGTGACTGTTTGCCTGACTTCAGCGAGCCATCCGGCGCGCTGTTTCGGCGTGCTGGCGACCACGACGGTGAAAGCCCGGCGATGGACATTGCGGATGCCGCACAAATCGAAAATGCATTTCTTCCACAACGTTTCAAGCGGATCGCCGAAAACAGCCTTTTCCCGGTCGTCGGGAGTATTGGCCGTGTTGAACACAACTGCCGCGCCGGCCTTGAGTAATCCAACTGGGACGCCATCTCCCTTATCGTTTGTCACGAATCGGTAGGCCACTTCAGGCCGCAGGATGCGATCGATCCAGCCTTTGAGGATTGCGGGCGGCATGCCCCACCAGTTGGGGTGGACGATGATGATGCCGTGGGCCTGCGCGATTTGCGAGCAGTGCAGGGATGAGAGCGGGTCGAGTATGGGTTCTTTTCCGAGTTCGGCGGCCGAAAGGAGGCAGGGAAACTGTTCCTGGTACAAATCATGGAACCAGACGTGGTGTCCGATGTGGCGGAGCGCATCGGCAGCGGCCGTTGCGATCGCGTGATTGAAACTTCCGGGATTTGGATGTGCTACTATGACCGATATTTTCATTTAAAAAGTGACTTCGATTCAACGCGGGCTGCCAGCCTGCCGTGTGAGGGACCGCTGGTCCGCGCGTTTTTTCAGTTCTCCGCCGAATGCAGCCCGCCTGTCCCGGCGCGGAACGCGATGTTTGTCCTCTCCGCATCGCCGGGCAGCGGCTG
>DASRKU010000204.1:0-5821 GCA_035648815.1 Verrucomicrobiia bacterium
CGCGTCATAGTCCACGAACGAATTATCGTACGCGCCGTAGCGCAAATAATTCAGCGGGACAAGAAACATGTGGTACTCATAGCCCTGGTACACTTTATCCGGAAAATTTGCCACCGTGATCGCGTATGTGAAGGGGAACCCGAACATGCCTCCGTCAATCCAGGACATTGAGTCGTATGCGGTGGCAATATTCTCGCGCATGTAAGTCGCCGACGTGTCGCCGGCGAAAAAGCGCAGGGCGTGGGTTGCCTTTTGAAGCGGGGCGACAATCGGCCTTTCGGTCGTGGCCAGATTGGTACGGCCGACGAACTTGATGTTGTCGATCCACAGAGTCGTATTGCCGGCCAATGCCGGCGTATAATAGGGGCCGTAGATGTGAATGATGAGCGTGTAAATGTTTGTGAAATCCGGGTTGATAATTGCACTGATGGGTATGCTGACATGGGTCCAGTTTGTGTAGACCGAAGTGACGGCGTCTACACCCCCAAAATAGGTCTGTCCAAAAGTCGGCGTGCCGGTCCCAAATTCGAGATGGCCGAAATTAGTGACGCCGCCGTTGACGCTGGTGGCCGAGCCCGGGTCAAAGCGCACGTCGCACTGGAGATTGGTCCATTGAAGCGCGTTGACGCCCGGAACGAAACCGTTGAAGCCATTGAACACGACGAACTGGTCGATTCCGGGGGCGAAACTGGCGACGATTTTCATCGAACCGGATGCGGGATTGTTGCTGGAATCACTGGCTGAATCCCAAACGTTGGATTGCCACGCCGAGCCGAACCAGTTTCCCCACACGTTCGTGATCATGCCGCTGGAATAGATATTTGTTCCCTGGCCGGAGGGGTCGAATCGATCGACAAAAAAATTGGTGGTTTGAGCCTGCGCCAGGTTTCCCGCAGCAAGGATTACGGCCCCCAGGAGGGCGGCTGCAAGAGTAGGGTTTCTTTTCATAGATCGGGATGAGTAATGCGGTTTGTCAATCATGGCCACCGGGAGCAGCACGCTTTAGCGCCCATTCCCAGAAGGACCTCGGCTGCGGTCCTGTTCTGGAACGCACCTGCAAGAGGCTGGTCTGGTCACTTGACAGTGATAGTAGTGGGCCGCAATGGATTGAGTCCATAGGTGGCAACACCTATGGTTCGTATTATCCCCGATGCGGACTCGCGAATGGCAGCGGCAGGAGACCGCTACAGCTGTGACTTATGGTCGAATGCGAATTTCAAGAGGCTGTGGCTTCCATGGAGATTCAGCTTGTGGCAGATGCTGAGCCGGTGATTTTCGACCGTCTTCACGCTGATCTGCAGATGCCCGGCAATTTCCTTGCTGGTTCGGTCCTCGGCGATCAACTTCAGAATGCGGCGTTCAGCCGCCGTGAGATCCTCAATCTGAGGCTTGCTGAGCAGCAATTCCTGCACGCGATTCGTTCGCTTGCTGCCCAGGTCGGACAAGGATGCACTGAGAAAACTTTCTCCGCGGCATACTTTGTCCAGGGCGCCGAGTATATCGTCCGCAGCATTGTCCTTGAGTATGTATGCCTTGATCCCGAGGTCCATCGCGGCATTGAACATGTCTTCTTCCTTGTACATGGTCAGGATAATTACCGACGTGGGGAGGTTCAATCTTTGAAGCGCCCGAACCATTTCCAAACCGTTCAGGCGCGGCATATCAATATCCACAATGGCAATGGCCGGTTTTAATTCCACAGCCACTCGCAGCCCGGCCTCTCCATCGGCGGCCTCTCCCACAATCCGAAAGTCCGGGTCTTCCTCGATGATCTCGCGCAGCCCGCGCCGGAAGACCGGGTGGTCATCAACGATCAGCACCTTCACTTCACGTTTCATGTTGGGATTGCCGGAGTGGGATCTGCAGACTTAAGCTGGCGCCCTGTCCGGGCCGCGCCTCCAGATCCAGCGAGCCGCCCAGGATACGGCTCCTTTCCCTAATGCCACTCAATCCAAACCCGGCTGCATCCGGGTCGGCAGCGACCCCGGAACCAGCTTCAAATCCCCGGCCGTTATCGCGGATGGAAAGCGTCAGGCTGTGGGGCTGGTGTTTGATCACGACCGCCGCCTCCGTTGCGCCGGAATGTTTGATGATGTTGTTCAATCCCTCCTGCACAATCCGGTACACATGGATTTCCGATTCCTTGTCGAACAGCCCGTCAATATTGTCCACGTGGCTGGCGAAAAGCACGGGACTATTCTCGGACACGCGTGAGATGGCGGCCCGAATTGCCAGGGTGAGGCCGAGCCGGTCGAGTTGGTAGGGGCGCAAGTCGTGGGTGATTTGGCGTATTTCCTCGATGGCTTGCGAGGCGACTCCGGAGATGGCGTCCAGGCGCTGGCGCAGGAGCGATTCGTCGGCGGCGGGTTGCAGCCCGAGCCGTGCCTGGTTTTTGATGACCAGCAGGTTTTGTCCGAGGCTATCATGCAAATTCCCGGCGATTCTTCGTCTCTCGCTTTCCTGTCCCTGAAGGATCTGGCGGGAAAAGGCAATCCTCGCGATTTGCTGTTTCGCGAGCCGCCGGCGCAGGAAATAGACCCAAAGCAGGCTTCCCACCAGCACCATCATCAGCGTTCCCACGAGCGCCGCGGCCCGGCGCCACGTCCACCAGGGAGGACCGCTGAGCAGCCGCACATCCAACGGGCTGCGCATTAAAATCTGGACCGAGGCTAGGGCATTGTTTGGGGGGTTGATTTCTGCGAGAGCGGCGGCCGGCGTCAGTTGGACTTCACCCACTCCCGTGATCTCAAGCAGACTCCCGGGATCAAACGAGGGCAGGCCACCCTGGCCCGCCGCCAACAGGGCCTGGAATCCCCGCTGGGCCTCCTGCAGTTCAAGCACCCGGCCGGCGCTCCTGCGTGTCTGCGCCATCACCGTCCCCAAGATACGCACCAGGGAGCCCACGTGCTTGCCGGCAACCAAATCATTCAAATCGACTCTGCGTGGAGTCACAGGTTCCCCGGCGCCGATTCGACGCACCAATGCATCCGTCAAAACAGGCGATGCACCGCCCGGCTCCGGGAATCCAACAACCTCGACCCTGTCTCCCAGTTGCGCCTGCGACCCATTCATTGTCTGCACTCGCGCGCCGCCGGACTCATCCTCCACGAATAGAGTTTTCTCGCTGCTGAATGTCACATTGCCTTGCACTTTCGCCCGGTGGATCCATTTGGACTCCAAGTCATGCACTTTAAGGCTGTCGATCCTGCCCCGATGCAGTGCGACCATTTCCGCTCCAGGCTCTTCTTCCACTTCCAAAAATCTGCGGGAGGGCACCAGCAACATCGGTTTTTCCAGGGTCGAAAGAGATAAAACGCCCCGCACCCGCAAAGTAAAATCCGGATAAGCCAGCAGAACGGCCATCGGCGTATCGCTTACCCAGACCGACACCGTGCCCCGCCTGGACATCAGCATCAGAGTCCCATCCGGCTGCACGGCATGGACGACGCCTTCCAGTTCCGTCCATCGTCCATGACGAGTGGTGGGCATGGGCTGTTCGAGAGGGTGGACGTCGGCTTGAGGCATCAAGTGCCAGCCCGCCACCGAGAGGACGAGTGGGCGAAGGCTGGGGCCATATTTTCCTGAGGAGAGTTGCCCGCCAATTTCCACCAATTGCCCGACTTGAAGCTGATTTCTCAGATCGCGTTCGTCCTGCGAAACGAAAACGCCTCCCGTATCATCCTGGATGAAAAGGTAATCCTTGCCCAGAACGCGATTGTTGAAAGTAACCACGCCTCGAGTAAAATGATATCCTGCCAGGGCATTGCTTGAGCTGCCCCGCGGCAAATGATCGGAGGTCACAGGCTCAACGGGGTTCCAGGGCGTGTTTGTCTTGTCGAAGAAGACAATCTGTTCGGATGAAGGGGCCCATAGAAAGCCGGGTACCACGAGACCGTTTTCGTAGCGTGCCCCTTCGCAAACAGCGTGGACTCGCAGCCATCCTGGCAAGGGTTTAGGCAGCTCTTTTCGCCATTGTTCAACGTGCAGTTGTGTCCAATGCTCTCCTGCACTCAGCTCGATCGTCGCGGAATTTCCTTCGATTCCAACAAATCGCAAAGCTCCCTCGGTTTCCACCCATGTCTCGCTGTCTTCCGGCGAAATCGCCTGGTCGAGCGCAATTCTGCGGGGCTCCGGCATTTTTCCCTGGCCCAAAACAGTCATTTGAACGGCCCTTGTGGTGAGAACCGAGTCAAAGGATCGCGGACCCGTCAGCCCTTCGAAATTGCCGGCGGAATAATTCGTCCAATACTCCCGCAGAATTCCATTCGTTGGCGCCGGAAAATCCCCCCGGTCCATGGCGGGCGTGAGATATTGCCCGTCGATGACCGATTGGGCCAACCCAGGCCCCTGCCACGCGACTGCCAGATAATCGGCTTCCGTGAGTTGTTCCTGGAATGCTTCAATATAGTAAGTGTGACCGGCAATAAGACCTATCGATTCGGACCTCTGGGAACCGTAGTGCGACCATTCACGTGAGTCCACCCAGGCACCTGATGGGATGAATGCGATCTTGCGCACGTTCGCCGGGTCTTGATCGTGACTCAGCCACAACTCTGAAGAGTTGTCGCTCGCTATCCAAAACGTGTATTCACCCGTCACGGGCGGATGCAGCAAGGCTCGCATGCGGGTCAAGTGCCAGTTGCCCCAGTTGGATGGAGCTTCAAAGTTGGTGCAAATGTCGCTCCCTGAAGGCCGGAAAGGATAATCGGGAAACCTGGAAACGCAGGGGCATGCTTCCGGGCTTTCTGCCCGGACAACTTGGCCCGGAACAACCTGGATTCGGTTCGTGCCCATGTCCAGGGCAACTGCGCCGGTGGAATCCTGCAGCACAACCAAATGCCTGTTCGTGTCCGCAAGCGTCACTGTTCCTTCGAGACGAAAAGCCCATCCGCGCAGACTGGACTGGGCGGGAATGGTCCGGAATTCGCTGACGTGGGTTACCTTCTCCAGAGCCTGAAATGCCGGGCGGGGTGCTTCAGCCCCGGCCGTGCGCGCAAGACCTGTCAGTGCGATCAGCAATACGAAGCACATCGCCCGGACCCAAATCAGGAGAGATCCTTGGTTAGCATTGTCGACAGGGTGCGACTGCCCAATACGTGGCTTTCGAGCCATGCCCCACAGCCTGCGGCAGTCTCCAGAGGCAAGTCAATACGTCTTGGGAAAGTGCGAAGGCAGAACGTCGGCGTCGCGACGGCTCCGTCCCCATGCTGGCCCTCAAAGGTTAGCCTTGTGCTTGCTCTCGACCCTCGGCCCTCGACTCTCAACCTATGTTTACTGTTTATAGAGTCTGAAGAAGGTGGCCGGGTTGGTGATTTGGTTGGTGACCACGTTCTGATCGATCACCAGGGCAGGTTCATCGGTAACCGCGTTCCAACTGTTTGGACTCAGGTCAGCCGAGTATTGGAGTGCAAAGCCGGCGTTGTTCGTTGGCCAGGAAATCAGGACGTTGGTCCCTTGCCGCAACACGCTCAAGGCCGGGGGCTGCGTCGAGAATGAAGTGGCAGTCGAATACGGGCTCCATTCGCCGTGATTATCCTGGTAACGCACCTGCCAGCTATAAGCCGTAAAATAATCCAGCAGGCCTGGTCCGACGGCGAGGCTGGTGGTGTCAGCCGAATCGATTCCGCTGTCAAAGACCAGGGAATTATCCGAGACGCGCTGGATAAGCCATTGGCTGGCTGCCTGGCTGTCGCCCAGGTTGGGATCATTAAATGCCGAGGCTTGCAGCGATAGCGTCAGAGGCTGGTTGAGCGCATTGTCGACAGGCGAAAGATTGGTGGGAGTATTGGGCACGACATTGACATCGGTGACCAGGATGTTG
>DASRKU010000205.1:0-2763 GCA_035648815.1 Verrucomicrobiia bacterium
CCGCCAGCGCATTGAACTCTATCGCTCCGGCCAGGCCTACCACGAAGGCACCCCGAAGAAGGCGCCACCGAAAAATGATTAACCACGAAACACACTGAACACACGAACTGGGGTGAGGAAAGGCTTCCCATCACAATGCTCAATTTCGTGCGGTTGGTGTGTTTCGTGGTTAATCTCTCCGCCGAGTTGCTCTGAATTCCGTGGTGAGGCATGAATTTCTTGAGGGTTGACTGCGAACCTCGTATCTTCCGGAGAGTGAAGGGAAAAACCGTACAGGCTCTGCTTTTCATCCTGGTATTCGCGGTGTCGCGATTGCCGGGCATGCTGTCCCAGGAGTTTGCAAATTTCAGCGCCGCCTATGCCCTGGCATTCTGCGCCGGAGTTTACCTGCCAAAAAGGGCCGCGTGGTACTTGCCGATGGGCGCGATGCTCGTCACCGATCTTGGGCTCAATCTCTACTATTCCTCTCGAGGCCTGGACGTCTGGAGTTTTTCGGTCCTGCGGTATCAATTGTTCAATTACCTCGGGTATGCGGGGCTGATCTGGCTGGGCCGGCGGTTTAATTCCAAATCATCTTTTTCCGGGCTGCTCGGCGGCGGTTTGCTGGGCGCGCTCCTGTTTTATTTCATCACGAACACGGCATCCTGGCTGTTCAATCCTTTCCATAATCCTGAATACACTCCAACCCTGCTGGGATGGCTCACGGCATTGATCACGGGGACCAAAGGCTGGCCGCAAACGTGGCACTTTTTCTGGAACACCATGCTGAGCGGCGGCCTCTTCACAGCCCTGTTTGTGGGCACGATGAAAGCCACCGCCGAATCGCCCCTGGACAAGGAAGCCGGCGCGCGAGCTGAGGCGCCCGCCGAAAAGGAGGCCCCGGAAGAAGCCAGCGCATGACTGCTGCCAGGGAGACCCTCACCCCGGCCCTCTCCCATCCGATGGGAGAGGGAGAATGGATTCACGCGTTGGTTGCAAACCATGGCGCAATCCGATCCATCGTGTCGGCCCTCTGTTCCCTCTCCCGTCGGACGGGAGAGGGTCAGGGTGAGGGGTTTTTTGCATGAAAATCGGGGTTATTTCCGACACGCACAATTTCCTGGATCCCAAAGTTCTCACTTTGTTTCAAGGAGTGGATCATATCCTGCACGGCGGCGATGTCGGGGGCGGATTCATCACTTTTCAACTCGAACAAATCGCTCCTGTCACCGCCGTGCTTGGGAACACCGATTCCTTGCTTCCGCTCAAGGAAACGGAGGTGGTGGAACTGGACGGACGCAAATACCTGGTGCATCACATCGTGAATACTCCGGGAAAACCTGATGAACCGCTCCGAAGCCAGGTGCTTCGCGAGCGGCCTGACGTGATTGTCTTCGGCCATACGCACAAACCTTTCTGCCAGAAATTCGGCGCCATCCTGTATTTCAATCCGGGATACGCGGGGAAGCCGCGTTTCGGGATGGATCGGTCGGTCGCCATTCTGCGCTGGGAAGACGGGGACATCCGGCCCGAATTTTTGCCGCTGTGAGCATTAGTCAGTGAATCAGTGATTTAATGAATGAATTCGCTGACTCACTGATTCACTGACTTTATAATGATGCTGGCGTTGACGGCTCGTTGGACAGCCATTAACATTGACGTCGGTTGTTAGGGAAAAAAACAAATTAAGGGTGCAACACTTGTTATGGGCGCAAAAACTGCCGAAAAATCCTCCGCTGAAACAAAAAATTCCGAGGCGACCAGGCTGGCGACAGCACGTCAGCGAGATCTGGACGCTGCGATTTCCAGCATCACCAAAGCCTATGGCGATGGGAGCATCATGCGCCTGGGCGATTCCCGGGCGCTGAGGAAAATTGAGGTAATCTCCACGGGCGCATTGGCATTGGATCTTGCGCTGGGCGTGGGCGGCATTCCCCGGGGAAGGGTTGTTGAAATTTTCGGGCCGGAATCGTCGGGAAAGACGACGCTGATGCTTCATGTGATTGCGAATGCGCAAAAGGGGGGCGGGCTGGCGGCGTTCATTGACGCCGAGCACGCGCTGGACCCGGCGTACGCCAAAAAGCTGGGGGTGAACCTGGACGACCTGCTGGTTTCGCAGCCCGACAGCGGGGAGGAAGCGCTGACGATTTGCGAGACGCTGGCGCGGTCGAATGCGCTGGACGTGATTGTGATTGATTCGGTGGCGGCGCTGGTTCCGAAAGCGGAGCTGGAGGGAGAGATGGGCATGGCGACGATGGGCATGCAGGCGCGTCTGATGAGCCAGGCGCTGCGCAAGCTCACGGCGGTTCTTGCCAAGGCCAAGACGACGTGCGTCTTCACCAACCAAATTCGCGAGAAGGTCGGCGTGATGTTTGGCAATCCGGAAACGACTCCCGGCGGCAAAGCCCTGAAATTTTATGCCAGCGTGCGCCTGGATATCCGGCGCAAGGACACGATCAAAGATGCGGCCGGCGTGGCCATTGGCAACCACGTCAAGGTGAAGGTGGTGAAGAACAAGGTGGCGCCGCCCTTCGCCGAGGCGGAGTTCGATATTTTTTACAACCAGGGCATCAACAAGGAAGGCAGCATCCTGGACATGGGAGTGTCGCACGAAGTGGTGGAGAAGAAGGGTGCATGGCTTCAATATAACGGGGAGTTAATCGGCCAGGGCAAGGAAGCGGCCCAGAAGACCCTGGTGGAGAAGCCGGAAATCGCCCGGAGCATTATCGAAGCGATCCTGGCCAAACGCGAGGCGCCGGTTGTCGTGGTTGAAAAGTGAAGGAC
>DASRKU010000206.1:0-11925 GCA_035648815.1 Verrucomicrobiia bacterium
GATGCACTGTCGATCGGGCTGGTCCCCGCGCGCCATTCCTGCCAATTGTTCAGTCGGTCTCCGTCCGTGTCAGCGGTATCCGCGGACCCATCGACAGGCAGCCCATATTGCTGGAGCCAGGCGTAGGAGATCGTCGAGGCCGGGTTTTGAAATTCGTAAGCGCCGATGTCCACTGTCCCGCCGGATATTCGGGGGTTGCCGTCGAAATCGAAATCATTTGTGGCATATGCGTTCAGCCCTGCGTTAATGCAGGGAGAGCCAGAACTGAGGTGATAATCTCCAGGACCGGCGAGCTGCGGATCGACTGAAATATTGCCGTTCGTCCCCGTCAGGTCCGTTCCTTGGTAATTCAATAGATTACCATAAACACAGTTGTTTCGAAGATCAGTTGGGAAATACCCCCCCACAACTCCTGAGCTTCCATAAAGAATCAGGTTATTTGCGACAACTGGTGCGGCTCCCATTGAGTATACTGCGCCGCCCGAATTACTACCTGAATTATCGATAGCCATATTCCCAACAAAAGTATTGTTGAAAATTTGCATCATTGCCTGGTTAAGACAGATTGCTCCTCCTTGCGCGGTATATGAGCCCGGGCCGTTAGTTGCCACATTATTCAGGAACAAATTATTAGCGACATATGCCGAACCCAGATACATATAAAGCGCGCCGCCAGCACTTCTGGACGCGGAGCCATTGGTTGCCACGTTTCCTTCAAACCGATTGTTCGCCGCGAAAAGGCATAAACCGGTCGGATATCCACCAACGAAGTAACCGCCCGCGCCAAGGGTTGCCTGGTTTGAGCTGATCACGTTGTTAGTCAGAATCCATCCCCTTCCACCCAGCGCGTCACCTCCTGCGGACCAAGTCGCGTAAATGCCTCCATATGAGCTGCTGTTTTTTGTGATCGTATTGTTCGCGATGATCGGAGCCGACCCGATGGCATAAATGCCACCTCGGAAACCATTCTGTATTGTGAACCCATCTATTGTATTCCAGCCAAACAAATATTGGAGGCTGATAACCGGAGCAATCCGGTTTCCATCCAAAACTGTGAGATTCGCTTTCGCGTTTCGCTGATCGCGGGCCGTCTCATTTCCCGAAAACCCGCCGTATAGATGAACCCCAGTCTGCAATGTGAGGTTTTCAAGATACATTCCGGCGGCGACCCAAACTTCGCCGCCACTAAACCGTTCCTGGTTGATAGCGGATTGCACAGTCCGTTTCGCCGTGCCCCACGAGCTTCCGTCATTGGCGTCATTGCCGGCAGGGCTGACGCGTACGATTGTTGAAACATACGGAGTCACGGAGTTTCCGAATTCAAAGGCTCCCATGTCCACCGTTCCTCCCAGGATCCGTTCGCCTCCATCCACATCCGTGTCCCCGGCAAGCACCATCGAGTTGTCGCCGCTGTCGCGGCAGGGCGATGCCGCGGAAAGGTGAAATTCGGGGTAGCTATCGTTCACCGCAAATTGCGGGTTCATTGAGATGTTGCCATTCGACCCGGTTTGGTCGGGTATCCTTAAATAGTTCTGCATATTCGCAAACAGGCAATTGTTGTGAATCGACGCGGTGACATCCTGATATGAGCTGATCCCCGCGTACGCAAACCCAATGATATTGTTGGCAACAACCGAATTGGTCGTTGAAATTAAGCTGATGCTGGCTTGCGCGCCGCTATCGTTCCAAACAATCGTGTTGTTGCGAATCGAGCACGATGTGGAGACCATCACCTGAATACCTGTGCCGTCGAATCCCCCCGACGAACCTTGAAATGAATTCCCAAAAATGAGGTTGTCGCTGATATCTGTGCCCCGATCTAAAGTCAGTAAAATGCTTCCCCCGAGGGTTAATTGAACAACATTTCCAATGATTTGATTATTCCGGATTGTGCTGGTGCTTGAAACGGATCTAATTACGCCACCACTGATGCTGTTGTTGTTCTGGATGAGGTTCGATACGATTAAAAGCGAAGACTGGCTGCAGGATATACCGGCTCCGAAGTTGCCTGTATTGTCAGTTATTGAATTATTTGCGATAGTCATCGTTGCTTTGCTGCACTTCACACCTCCAGCCCCGACGGAGCCACCATTTCCATTTCGAATCGTGAATCCGTCAATCCGCGTTGAGCCGGTCGCGCCAGTTGCCACGATCACCACGCAATTGAGTTGTCGTCCGTCCAGAGTCGTCAGGTGACTTTTCCAATCGCGCTGATCCAACTGCGATTCCGTCCCGGCAAAGCCGCCGTATAATGCGACTCCCGAGGGGAGGGTGATGTTCTCAAAGTAAGTTCCTTGCGCGACCCAAACCTGGTCGCCTGAAACGCAGGCATTCAGCGCCGTCTGCACATTTGTCGAGGCGGTGTTCCAACTGGTATAGGGGGCGGCTGGACCCGAGTTTCCGATGTTCACGTAACGCACCGTTGCAGTGGCGTTCAGGCTCAAGCTCAGAACGATGAGAAGCGCTGAAAATAAAGGCGAAAACTTCATAAAACTCCCAAATCCTGAGAGCAATCAAAGCATTAAGCCATCTTGAACACAAGCCCAATAGCCTGAGCCAAATTAATCTTTCCTCTTGACGCCATCGCGTCATTCGCGGTAAAAACGGCGCCCATAGGGATTGGTCATGATAGGGACGCAAATGCATGGGCGCATTGCCGTGACCCGGGCTTGTTCGAGACGGAGGCACTCTTTCTTTCATCAACCTGCGGCGTTGCTTGTGCCGATTTCGTGTGTTCGCGTGTTTCGCGATCCCGCTTCGCATCATTTCCTCCTAAAGGCAGATGCCTGCCAACCGCCGCCCGCCGGGTCACTCCTCCCTTGGCCGGCGGCGGTCCTCTTTTCGGCCTGCAACCTGGCTCAAAATCAAAACTATGAAAGCAAGTGACCCGGTCTCGTCTCTTGGCATCGCAGCCTTTCTCCTGTTCGCGCCGCTTGCGCAGGGGGCTCACACCAACCTGGCCGTTGTGGTCCGCCATGCGCCAAACCTCAACGGCAGCGGCTGCATCGAAGGTTCCGTGCAGCAGTTGTCGGGCGAAAGCGTCACGCTGAACGGAGGATTCAAATTGGCCGGCGATCTCCTGGTCCCCGGCGTGCCCACGCTGCTCGTCAATGGCCATCCAACACTCTCCGGCACGCTCGCCGGCACGGGAAGCGCCTCGCCTTCGGGTTATACCGTCACGCTGAATGGAAATTGCTCGCTCGAATACCTGCGCACCCGGTCCACCCCGATATCGATTCCCGCCGTCGCTCCCCCGCCACCGCCGGCTGGCACCCGGAACTGCACGATCACCTCGCGCAGCCAATCCATCGGGGACGCTTCCACATTGCGCAATCTCACCCTCAATGGAAACGTCGGGCAGATCAAAATTCCGCCGGGCGCTTATGGCGCGTTTGTCGCCAACGGCGGGAGCGGTTTCAGCCTGGGCGCTGAAGGCTCAAGGCAGCCGGCGATTTACAATTTTCAAAGCCTCACTCTCAATGGACAGTCGCGCCTCGAAGTCCTTGGCCCGATTGTGTTGACCGTCAACAATGGATTTGCCGCGAACGGTCTGGTCGGCACAACCAATCAATCCGCGTGGCTCCAGTTGCAGATCGCCGGAGGCGGCTTCACCCTCAACGGCGGCTGCGTCGTCCATGGAAATGTGATTGCCCCGTCGGGAACCGTCATCGTCAACGGCAATAGCGCGCTGATCGGCTCGGCCCGCTGCGACCGTCTCATCGTCAATGCCGGCTCCATTCGGTCCGGCGCCGCCCCCAACCAGCCGCCCGTCGCAACTGCGCAATCGCTTGCCACCATTGAAGACACACCGACGAATGTCCTGCTGAAAGGATCGGACCCCGACGGTGACGCGCTGAGATTCGAAATCGTGACACCGCCTGCGCACGGAACTCTTGCCGGCAACGGGCCTGCCTTCATTTACACACCCAGCTCCGGATACTTCGGCGAGGACGCATTCCTGTTTAAAGCCAGCGACGGATCTGCTGATTCGGAGCCGGCCACCATTTCCATTTCCATAAGTCCGGCGGTCGAGAACGGCGACTTTAAAGTCGATGCCGGGCTGGACCAGGTTATTTGCCTGCCGGGAAGCGCCGCACTGACTGGGACGATCGACATTTCGATGCCTTCAGAAGGGGCGGCGACCAACGTGCAATGGTCGAAAGTCAGCGGACCCTGCAACGTGCAGTTTTCCAATCCGGGCGGCTTGATCACGGCCGCGCAGTTCGACATGGCCGGAGTCTATCTTTTAAAATTGCGCGCCCGCTATGCCGGTGGCTTGCGCAGCGATACGAACAGGGTGGATGTTCTCCAGGCGGTTCCCGAGCGCCTGACCTCCGCCAGATCAAATCGCGGCCAGGAATTCTGGCTGATGTTTCTCCCCAACCTGGCTTTTGCAGGCGAGCTGCCTTATATCGGCTGCGATTTGATCATCAGCGCCGACGTGGACACCTCCGGAACCGTTGAGTACAAAATGTTCGATCAACCGCTGGAGATTGATTTCAAGGTGGCTGGCGGCCATTCGACAAATCTGACGTTGTGGTCTTACCCGCCTGCCGAGTGGCAGACGTCGGATGCGATTCTCCCGGATGGCATCCATGTTGAAACAGATCACGTCGTGACGGTCCACGCTTTGAGCTATGAGAAATTCAGCTCGGACGGTTACCTGGCGATGCCTTCTTCCATGCTGGGCACAAACTACATGGTTCTTTCCTATCGCAATTCACCGGCATGGTACGACCCGGCCAGCGTGGTCGGCGGCACTGAATTCGGGATCGTCGCACCGGAAGACGATACGCGCATTGTGATCACCCCCTCGTCGACGACGGGCGCGCGCGTGGCCGGGAGTCCGTACGAAATCACATTGCAGCAGGGACAAACCTACCGCCTCGTGAACGAAGATGATCCGGACGCCGATCTGACGGGAACGACCATCGTTTCCGACAAATCTGTTGCGGTATTCGCCGGACATAGGGGCGCGCTGGTGCCGGTGCGCGTTGGCGCCGCGGACCATCTGATCGAACAGTTGCCGCCCGTCGGAACGTGGGGTTGCGAGTTCGTCACCGTGCCGCTGGCCACGCGTTCAAACGGAGATACGTTCCGCATCCTCGCCCAGTCCAACAATACCCGTGTGGCAATCAACGGCAAAATCGCCGCGACACTCCGACGCGGTCAATTCCACGAAACCATCCTCGACGCGCCGGCCCAAATCCTGGCAAGCCAGCCCGTTCTCGTCGCCCAGTATTCCAATGGTTCAGATTACGACGGCAGCACCGGCGATCCTTTCATGATGCTCATCCCGCCGTTCGAGCAGTTTGGAGGCGACTACATCCTGTCCACGGCCCCGCCCATTTGGAATTGGTGGGCCGGAGAGTTCCAGGATATTTACACCAATTACGTCAGCCTGATCGTTCGCACGAATGGTGTGGGCCGCATTTCCATGGACGGCACGCAAATTTCGACCGCCTCCTTCTCCATCATCAGCAACGCCCCGTATGCCGAGGCCCAACTGCCTGTCGGCGTCGGCTCCCATCATTTCTCAGCGCCTGTCCCGTTCGGCGTTTGTATTTATGGATGGGCATGGTGCGAGTCGTACGCATTCATGGGCGGAATATTTTCCGAAACCCTCGATGCGGGCAGCCAGTTGCGCCTGGAGCAGCCGACTCCATTCGCGGCAACCGGACAGGAAAAAGTCGTTGTCGCCCATGTCGCAGACTGCCGTGACCGCCCCATGCAGGATATCACGGTCAGTTTTTCCGTCACCGGTTCGAATCATGCCGGTGGGCAGGCGGCCACGACGCGCTTTGGCGAAGCGACTTTTTTCTACACCGGCGCCAACCTGGGGCAGGATGTGATCACCGCGACGCTGGTGGACCTGCATCAATCCATCACGAACACATGGATTGGGTTGCTGGACAACACGCCCCCGGTAGTTTCCACCGCCGACACGCTGGTTCTGCAATTCGGGTTGACCGCGCAACTGGCCGGGAAAATCAGCGATGATGGACGACCCGCCGGCCAGTCGCTCCACTCCACCTGGACGTTGCTCGATGGACCTGCCGGTGCGCAAATTGAAAATCCGCGCGCGACGATCACCTCGGCAATATGTCAGAAGCCCGGAACGTACACGTTCCAATTGGCGGCCGATGATTCTCGATTGAGCAGCCGGTCGGTCGTAAAAATCACCTTGGTCAGGCCATTCACTGTCGATCTTTTGGGCCCCGAGCCCGGCGCCTGGTACTCCTCCACAACACCTTTCTTGTTCTCCGCAGTTGTGAACATCGTCGCGGGCTCCGTCACAAACGTGGAGTTCTATGATGCGGATGTGAAAGTTGGCGGCGGAGTGTTCACGGATCTGATGCTGGATTCGCTTGCCCCCGGCAGACACAGCTTCACCGCTGTCGTGACGGAAGAACACGGGTGCCAGGTGCGCAGCCAGGCCCTGGAATTCTATGTGACGGCGCCTCCGATCATTGAAGCGATGATGCCGGATCATGACCTCGTCCTCCCCTTCGGAGATTCCACAGCGACATTTCGCGGCCGGGCATTTGAACCCGGAGGCGGCGTCATCACCAATTTTTCTGTGTTCGCGGGGCCGATATTGATCCTCGAAACCAATCAGGGACAAATTGATTATACGGGCCCTGTGGACATCGGACCTGCCTATCCCGGAAAATACAGCACATATCCGGTCCGCTTCACGGCCACTGACGAACACGGCATCTCGAGTGAACTATCGTCGTTTCAGTTGAACCTTCTTCCGCCGGAGCTGGCTGTAAGCATCGTTTCTCCTGTCGAAGACGAGGTGTTCCAGGTTGGGCAGAAAATTCATTTTATTGCGCAGGCTTCCGCACCGGCCCCGGCGGGCATCAGTGGAGTCATGTTCTACCAGGAAGATGACAGCGGCTGGTTCCCGCGTTGGCAATGGTTGAACTGGCCTATGGATGCCATTCCGCCCTACGCGACAGATTGGGTCGCCCCGGCGCCGGGCGATTACGAATTTTCGGCGCTCGCTTTCAGCGACGTCGGGGTCAACCAGTGGGCCGCCAGCCGGCACGTTCACGTGGTTCCTGCGTCCATTCCGCAGATCAGCCTTCAGTTGATGCCAACGAACCAAACAGGTGCTCTAGCCGGGTTCCCAGTGATTGTCGCGGCCCGTATTTCCATGGCCAGTCCGGCGCCGATTGCGACGGTGGAATTCTTTGCGGACAACCAATCCCTTGCCGTCCTGACGAATCCGCCGTTCGTGCTGCCCTACATCGCCGCCGTGCCCGGCTCCCACAGCCTCACCGCGCGCGCCACGACGGAATACGGAGCTTCGGGCGAGAGCATGCCCTTGGAAATCCAGTGCGGCGTCAAACTGGATGTGCGCTGGGAAGGAGTTCGAAATGGCGAATGGGTGCCGGTCGGAACAAATAAGACCCTCGCCATCCGCCTCATCGACCCGGGATCCGTGTTTGATCGCGTCGAGTTCCTGGTCAATGGCGAAGTTGTCGGAAACACTCGCTTCACATTCGCGGATTGGAGTCCTCAAGCCGCCGGCGATTATACGTGTCGCGCGCGAGCCTTCGACATTTTCGGCGCTCAGCATGAGAGCGAATCCATCGTGCTGCACTCCGCCGAGCTGCGGCCGCCGGAACCTCGATTTCGCTCGCCCGGACCCATGTCGCGATTTGCTGAGGGACAGCCCATCCCGTTTGCGGTCGATGCCGGTGGGTCCGGTTCGCCGGTGACAAATCTGTCGTTGTCCCGTTTCAGCCAGTCCGAAATCGCGATTGCCGCCGATGCTCTTGATTACACCTGGACCAATCTGCCTGTCGGACGCCATGAATTCACCGCTGTCGCGACTGATGCCAAAGGTCTTTCGGGTGAAGCCAGGCTGACTATTTTCGTTGAGGCGCCCGCCTGCCTGACGCTTGCGTCCCCGCAACATCTGCGCGCCACCCCGCTCGGCTGCAACGCCATTCGCATTGGCTGGGACACAAACACCGCCGATCCATCATGCCTGGTTGTGGTGGAACGGGCGGAAGGCACGAATGAGACCTGGGACATCGCGGGCAAAGTCCAAATGCAAGAAGGCTCGCTGGACAACTTCTTCGTGCGCGCCGCTGCCCAGTACCACTTCAGGGCCTACGCCCTGCTCCAGGACCAGCAACTGCGCTCAACCAATTCGAATGTCGTCACGGCGAGGACTTCACCGTACCTCTCTGGTTTTGCTGTCCTGGATTTGCCGGAGCTCATTGAGGCGGGCCTCGCATCTGCCGGGGTGGGGACGGCTCGTCCCCACTACAACCCCGAACTGTCGCCAGCAACCCTTTCTCTTGGGCCCGAAAGGGCGCAAGTCGCCCACGCAAGCTTTGTCGCACAGGCCAGCACGGGCGCAGGTGCTGTGGCTTTGGATTCCTTCTTCACCCTCGGCATCAGCGATCTCAACTCCGTCCTGCTCGTCGGAATGGAGACAAACTATATTTGGTCTTCCGAAATGCCGATCGAGTCCCTGACCGATACCAACTTTTATCCATTTCGAATGAACCGGTCAGGCTACCCGGTGGGCACATGGTTGACCGAAGTGCCTGTCCCCGGGTCCGGGGTTGTCACTCAGCTTCATGCCGGATACTGGGCTCATGGCTTTATGGATCTCACGCCCGATCCACGAGAGCTTCGGCTGCCCATGAGTCTGCCCCCGATTCCGACTCCTTTCGCCGCAATGAATACGCTGGCCGACATGAATTCCCGCGGCGATGCCGTCGGCGTGGCTTCCTGGGGTTGGGTTGCGTCGACTGACGGACGGACGAGCTGGCTGTGGCGGGGACCTTTCCGCCAGGCAACCCTCTGGACCGCGCCCAACCGGACGCCTTTCAATTTTGGCGACCTGCAACAAACGGGCAACGAATCCAGCTTCCAGGCCATGAACGATGCGGGTGACATCGTAGGCGTGTCGTCATTAATAGACCCGGATTTTCCGGGTGCCGAAGTGACTCACGCCATTCGTTCTCATGTTTCCCTGGCCGAAACGATCGGCAATAAACTGACCGACCTCGGCACGCTGGGCGGTCTCTACAGCGCGGCGATCTCAATCAACTCCGACGGGATCGCAGCCGGTTACAGCACTGTCAGCCCCGAGGATTCCATCACGAATGCCCGGGCCGTGTACTGGCTGCCTGCCGAAGCCCGGCCTTTGCCGCTGCCAGGGTATGGCGAGGAATTCCTGAGCTACGCCAGGCAAATCGACGATCGCAATCAAGTGGTGGGCGAGGCCGTGAATTCCGATGGGATTCAACAAGCCGTCCTGTGGATCCCTGGCAGCGCCCGGGCCGAGGACTTCAATTACTCGATAATCAATCTTAACGATTTCATCCGCAGCCCCGAGTGGCTGCTTTACACCGCACGCTCGATCAATCGCGCGGGCCGGATTGTCGGGTCCGGATATCACACGACCGAGATTGTCCTGGAGGATGGCTCGCGCCAGCGCGCCATGGCCCCGCGGGTGTTCCTGCTGATCCCCGGCTCGTCGCTGGCTGTGGATTACAATCGCGACGGCTCCATTGAATTGAGCGACAAGGATGATCTTCCCCCGGGACAGCCGTATCAATTCTGGGTGAATGACGATTCGGACGGCAGCGCGGTCGATCGTTTTCTTGGGATCAGCGACCTGCCTGGCGCGCGGTCCGGCGCTTTCGAGTTTGACCTGCGGGACCCTGATTATGCCGATGGAAAAGTGAACGGGGCGGCTGATCTGGTGGATTGGTTCCCGGTATATTTGAATATTTCAAACCTGCTGAGTGTATTGCCCGCATCACGATTTGAATATCGCCTCGTGCAGGCCGAAGGGGCTTTGAACGTTCTTTACACCGGCTTGCGCCCGGACCAGGCCGGGTCTTACCTGAAGCAGGAACTCGCTTCGGGTTTTGGGCCTGAATTCAACCAGCCTGCGGCGACCGCCCAGGGCGTGCAGGAGGTCACCCCGGACGGAGTCGCGCTTGAGCCGGAATTCCTGTCAAAGATCACAAGTGGCAAAGGCGGCGTTTTGTTGTTCGAGGCGCGCCATGGCACAACAATGCCATTGCGGCTGGAAGTGCGGGACGGACAAAAGCTGCTCACGGTTTTGGAGTTGCCACTCGAGATCAGCAATGCCGAAGCGATGTACGGGTGGGCCAATATCAGGCCGGCTGCCGGGCAGGCCCCCGAGCGCGACAGTGATTTCATACCGCGCCATTGGCCCGCATTCGCGCATCCGGACCAGGCATTCGTGTTCCTTCACGGGTATAACGTCAATGAACGTCAGTCGCGGGCCTGGGCCGCGGAAATGTTCAAGCGCCTGTGGTGGAGCGGATCCCGCCACCGGTTTTATGGCGTCAGTTGGCATGGTGACGAAACCCAGATTGCCGGGCAGACAACCGTCAATTATCACGTCAACGTCCGCCACGCGTTCGAGAGCGCGCGGACCCTGGCCTATGTGCTGACCAACCTGCTGGCGGATGCCGATGTGACTGTGGCGGCGCACAGCCTCGGGAACATGATCGTTTGCTCGGCCATCCAGGATTGCGGCGCCACGCCGAATCGGTTCTACATGGTTGATGCCGCGATTGCCATGGAGGCGTTCGATGAGGGGCTGACAAGCGAAATGTTTATGACGCATCCGGATTGGAAACCATATCCGGAGCGCCTGTTCGCGAGCGAATGGCACGATCTGTTCCCGTCGGAGGATGGCAGGCGCAGCCTGACATGGCGCGGGCGTTTCCAGGATGTGCCGCGCCGGACACGATTGTATAATTTCTATTCGAGCGGTGAAGAGGTTTTGGAGAACCGGCTCGATGACAGCGATCCATGGATCACGGATATCCTGTCGCTGCAATTGCAATTGCCGGCCTTTCGATCGCCTGTGAATTGGTTGATGGGAAGGTTTGCGTGGGCATCGCAGGAGTTGTTGAAGGGCAGGGTGACAGTGGGGGATATGATGGTCCTGGAAGCGGCTGAATGCCACGTTGGCGGGTTGCCGGCTTTTCTTGCCCTGGAACTATCCGACGTGGAGTCCGGCACCGTGATGGGAAGTCAGTACGGCGGCTGGGGATTCAACGCGTATTGGGACGTGACCGGTTCCTTCGTCACTGTGAATGCGGTGGCGGGTCCGTCGCTGATGTATCTTCCGGGCACGCATCGCGCACCCACGACCAGCACCGCCATACCGGCAACGGACCTGGCCAGCAATCCATTTTTCTTGCCATTTCCCGATCCGCGGCTCACAACATCAGACGGTGCCAGCCTGGCTTTGGATCCATCCGTACGAGCCCAACTGCTCTCCGAAGCCATCCCGGCAAGAACCTTCGCCGCGGGGGCGAATGCGTTTCGTAATCTACCAATTTTGCCATTGGAAAATCAGATCGACATGAACTTGCGATTCGAGAGAAGAGGCTGGCCTCTCGAGCGCCTGAGTGACTCTCGGAACCGAAATCGATGGAAGCATAGCGATATTCATGACGTTCCATTTCTTTGGACCTCTATGGCTTTTGAGAGATGGGTAGCTTTGGGGGCTAACAGATGACCCGAGCCTCATGTCTTCTGCTAGCAATTGCCTCGGCATTACTAACGGGGTGTGGCCCAAAGGCAAAATTGAGAGTTAGAGTTGTTGACGATGCTAGCCAGCCAGTCGCTGGGGTCCGCGTCTCCGTGCTAGGAAGACAGTCACAAAAAATCGGGAATACCGATGAGCATGGATTCTTTCAAACCCAATTGAGAAATATCAGCGCCCAGATTGACATGTCAGCCGAGAGGGAGGGTTTCTACACAATCAACTGGGTAAGCTATTACTTCACAGGGCACCTTAACGGACGATGGCAGCCATGGGACCAAACCCTTGACCTTCAACTCAGGAAAAAGGGGCAGGCCATTCCGATGATCGCCAAAAGACTGGCCGATTTGTCAATTCCG
>DASRKU010000207.1:0-11611 GCA_035648815.1 Verrucomicrobiia bacterium
ACTCCGATCATCGGCAACTACCAGTTGCCACCCATTGATTTTCTCCAGCCGCCCGATACGACAGCGAAGCCGACGGAATCAAAAGAGGAATTGATGGCGAACGCGCGGTTGATGCAGCAAACACTCGCGCAGTTCGAGATCGAGGTCGCGCTCGGAGACATCACCAAGGGCCCGACGATCACGCGCTATGAGTTGCATCCGGCTCCCGGCGTGAAGCTGGAGAAGATCGCCGCCCTCAACAATAACATCGCTGCGGCGCTCAAAGCCGAGCGCATCAATATTCTGGCCCCGGTGCCCGGCAAAAGCTCCGTCGGAGTCGAAGTCCCAAACTCGATCAAGACTACGGTGATGATGCGGGACCTGCTCGAGTCCGACGAATGGCGGAACACCAAGGCGCGCATTCCACTGGCGCTTGCCAAGGATGTTTACGGTCATCCCATCATCGCCGACCTTGCGGAAATGCCGCACCTGTTGATCGCGGGCAGCACCGGTTCGGGCAAATCGGTGTGTATTAACGCCATCATCACGTCTCTGCTGTACCGGTTTTCTCCCGACCAGCTCCGGTTCGTCATGATCGATCCAAAAGTGGTCGAGTTGCAGCAATACAACACCCTGCCGCACCTGGTCGTCCCGGTGGTGACCGATCCCAAGAAGGTGATCCTTGCCCTGCGATGGGTGATCAATGAGATGGAGAAGCGCTACCAGATTTTTGCCAAGGTCGGCGTGCGCAACATCGCCTCGTTTAACTCGCGTCCAAAAAACAAGCCGCTGCCGGCCCAGGAACCGGAACTGCCCCTGATGGCCAAGAAGGAAAAAGTCGAGCCCGGCGCCGAAGGGTTTGCTGTGGAAGTGGACGAAGAAATCGTGGTGCCCAGGGAGGACGAGATCATCGTCCCGGAGAAGCTCAGTTACATCGTGGTGATCATTGATGAATTGGCGGACCTGATGCTGGTGGCGCCGGCCGATGTGGAAATGGCCATCGCGCGGATAACGCAAATGGCGCGCGCGGCGGGGATTCATTGCATCGTGGCCACGCAACGGCCGAGCGTCGACGTGATCACGGGAGTGATCAAGGCCAACATCACCGCGCGCGTGGCTTTTCAGTGCGCTGCCAAGGTGGATTCGCGGACGATCCTTGATGCCATGGGTGCGGACAAACTTCTCGGCAAGGGCGATATGCTTTACCTGCCGCCGGGCTCGGCAAAGCTGATCCGGGCCCAGGGGGCGCTGATTACGGATGCCGAGATCAACCGGCTGGTCGAGTTCATCACCAAGCAGGGGAAACCCAGTTACGAAATGGAAATTCATCGGCAACTGTCCAGTTCCAGCAGCAGCCTGGATAATAATAGCGGCATCGATGAAGACGAAGATCTGATCCAGCAGTGCATCGAAGTGATCCGCAGCGAGCAAAAGGCCAGCGTGTCGCTCCTTCAGCGGCGATTGCGCCTGGGGTATACCCGCGCCGCGCGGATCATGGATGAACTGGAGAACCGCGGCATTGTGGGGCCTGGCAAAGGCGCCGAACCGCGGGACATCCTGATCGACCTGGACGGCGGCGGCGCCGACGGGGCGGGGCGGTAAGGCTCCCGTAGCTGCGCCTCGTGAGAGCGCAGCCAAAAAATCCGGCCTCTTTGGGGTGAAGTGTGGGGATATCAGCCGCGTTCTAACGAAACGCGGCCACGATTTTCAACAAAGGTTCCTCCCTTGACAGGTTTTCGATCAAATCTATAGTGCCTGACCAATTTAACACGTCATGCACAGCGATACGTCCAGGGAAAACAGCGAGGAGCCTCCATCGTGTAAGTCCTCTCAAGCGCACAAGGAATTCCGATCCGCAGGGCGCGGATTCTGGAGCCATGTTCCTGAAACCGACTGGAACGACTGGCATTGGCAGCTGGCCAACCGCATCACGTCTTTGGACCAGTTGCAGCGGCTGATGCCGACGCTCACGCCGCAGGAACTGGCCGGTACACGCCTGGCGAACCACAAACTGTCGCTGGCCATCACGCCCTACTTTTTCAACCTGATCGATCCCGCGGACGAGTTCTGCCCGATTCGCTGGCAGGTGATTCCCCGGCTTGAGGAGACCCAGACCGCGGCCTGGGAAATGAGCGACCCTTGCGGCGAGGACAGCCACTCGCCTGTGCCCGGATTGGTCCATCGCTATCCCGACCGGGTTTTGTTCCTGGTGACCGACCGTTGCGCGTCATATTGCCGCTATTGCACGCGCTCGAGACTTGTCAGCAACGCGAGCGGGTATGATTTCCACCCGCGATTCGAAGATCAAATCACATACATCCGGGAAAACAAATCGATACGCGACGTTCTGTTGAGCGGCGGAGACCCGCTGTTGTTCAGCGACGCCAAGCTGGAGCATCTGCTCCAGCGCTTGAGAGCCATCCCGCACATCGAATTTCTGCGCATCGGCACGCGGATCCCCATTTTCCTGCCGCAGCGGATTACTCCTGAGTTTTGCGCCATGCTGAAGCGCTACCATCCGCTGTTCATCAGCATCCATTCCAACCATCCGCGTGAACTCACGACCGAAGCGCGCGATGGCCTTGCCCGCCTGGCCGACGCCGGGATTCCTTTGGGCAACCAGTCCGTCCTGCTGCGCCACGTCAACGATGATGTTGCCGTGATGAAAGCGCATGTGCAAAAGCTGCTGATGTGCCGGGTGAAACCCTATTACCTGTATCAATGTGATTTGATTGCCGGGTCGGCGCATTTGCGCGCCAGCGTGCGAAAGGGCATCGAGATCATGGAAGGGCTGCGAGGCCATACCAGCGGGTACGCCGTGCCGACGTATGTCATCGATGCCCCCGGCGGCGGGGGCAAAGTGCCCGTCAGCCCCGATTACGTCCTCAGCCGAAACGCCGAGCGCATCCTGATTCGCAATTACGAAGGGAAGATTTTTGAATACCCGGAAGCCCAGGATGGGACGCCGCTGGTGCAGCCTCCGCGCGAGATCGAAGAGCCGGAGTTGGTTTGAGAGGAGCGGGGACGGCTCGTCCCCGATAATTGCGAAACATCCAACAATCAACATCCAACAACCAAAGCCCAAGGACTGAACAAAAAACCCTCACCCTAACCCTCTCCCGTCCGACGGGAGAGGGAACAGGAGTCAACGACTCGGATCCTTCTGAGCCATTGTTTGCAACCAACGCGTCAGTCAATCCTCCCTCTCCCATCGGATGGGAGAGGGCCGGGGTGAGGGTTCTTCGGGCTTCAGGCGCGGCGGGTTCTCTGGGATTTGAGATGCCGGTAGCCCACCAGTTTTCGCTGCTGCTCGTCCCAAAGTCGGAACGTGAATGATTTCATGCTGGAGAGCAGGGTGACCGGTTTGACCGCCTGAAACAGCGGGTCGGCGTTATGGCATTTTTCGAGGTGGTAATTGGGAATCCGCGGGCTGAGGTGGTGAATGTGATGGAACCCGATATTGCCGGAGAACCACTGCAGGATTCGCGGCAGCTTGTAAAATGAACTCCCCTTGAGCGCCGCAGTCGCGTAATCCCAATTCTTGCTGCGTTCCCAGTACACATCTTCGAACTGGTGCTGGACGTAAAAGAGCCATACCCCGGCCGACCCAGCCACCATGAGCATCGTCAATTGCAGGATCAAATAGGCCTTGAGCCCAAAGGTCCAAATCAATCCCGCCGCGATCGCGCCGATCGCAAGATTGGTCCAGTAAACCGAGTAGCGCTCGCGCCGGGGCGCCTTGACGGAGGGCACGCGCTGCATCACGACAAACAGGAACAGCGGCGCCAGAACGAACAGCACGATGGGATTTCGCGCCAGCCGGTACGCGAAACGTTTGGACCTCGAGGCCTCCAGGTATTCCTGCACCGTCAGGGTCCAGACGTCCCCGGTGCCGCGCCGGTCCAGGTCGCCCGAGCTGGAATGATGAATCGCGTGTTCCCATCGCCAATGATAATACGGCGTGAAGGTCAGCACGCCGGTGATGAATCCGACCAGGTCGTTTGCCTTTCGGGACTTGAAAAAGGACCCATGACCGCAGTCGTGGGAGACGATGAACAGTCGCACCATGAATCCGGCGGCGAGCACGGCAAGAGGAATGGCGAGCCAGTAGGACACGGAGATGACCAGGTGCATCAAGTACCACAGGGCCACGTATGGAACGATGGTATTGGCCAGTTGCCAAACGGCGGGGAACCAGGCCGGCCGCTGGTATTGCGCCACGATCCGCTTCCAGTGCGTCGCGGCGGGCGGGGGCTGTGCTGGCGAGGAGGTCGAGTGGGTTGTCATAAACACGGCTGTTCAGCGCGCAATAGATTCAGGTTGCAGTGGCGATGGGCTTGAGGGAAGACAATCGCAAGGATATCCCTGAACACAAGCATTATTTCGGCTAAAGGGAATTGTGTGTTCGGGCTTGTAAGGCGCTTGGTTTAAGGTATCTTTCCCGTTGAATTTTGACGAAGCCTGGCTGGGCAGCTTCCAGAGTGTCCTCTTTCGTTCACTGAATTCGATATTGATATGATGCACCCGCGAAAAACAAATCCGAAAACGGAATACCGCCTGAAAGAAACTCAGCGCGCAAACGATTCGGTCAGCCTGGGAGCGAAGTTTCCGAAGCTGAAAACATTAACGGTGGACCTGGCGTATTTCGACCCGGACGGCCAGACAAGAACGGGCGAGATGCGTTACAAGGTCAACGTGCAGCATGCGAAGTCGGTTTTCTCCTTCGTTTGTCCCAGCAGCGAATGCGTCGGGGGCGACTTTGATTTGAGCGCCCCGGTGGCGTTGGCGGTGAGCGCCAAGCGCAAGATCGCCGAAGGGGAGATCCAGTGCCAGGGTTGGCGCGCGAGGGCCAAAGAGGAAAAGGTCCCCTGCCACAATTTGCTGCGGTACAAGCTGACGCTGGCCTACGGCTGATCGGTAGGGGCGCACTGCGTGCGTCCGGCTGCGCGGCAGCGCAGCCCTGCCGGGGAAGGAATGCGTTGGGGCTAGTCTTGCGACCGGAGCTTCTTTGCGTCAACCATTTGGGAGGGCAATGGCGGCTCGGATTCGCGCAGGGCGGCGGCAGATTTTGTTGATTTTGAGTCGCTGCTGAATTGTGCGGCCATCTCGTTTAATTCTTCAACTAGCTCGAGTTTGCGTGAGAACGACAGCGCATGAAATTGGCGATGTTGCTGAAGGCGGCTGCCTTTCCAGGTCGTTTGGCTCCAGTCGGTTCTATCTTCAGGTTTCCCGGTCATAACTCGAAGGATTTCCGTGCAAAAGGTTGATCTCATCCACGTCCGCAATGTCCTGCGGCCTGGCGGCGGACCGTTTCATTTGCAGCAAGGTCGAGAGACACACGATGCGCACTGGCAGTCCGGGCGCTGACTCGCGAATATCCGCTGCCGCAAATTCGCGGGCAAAATCGAACGGTTCAGTAACAAACACATCCAGCGGAGTTTCCTGATGTTGGTCACTCCAGAATCGCAGCACCTGCATATTTTTTTCGCGTCGCCACTTTTCGCGGCACTTCGGATCAGCAAACTCCGGCGCAGTAACCGCAACCACTGGCTGGTAGCCGATCTCTGCCAAAGCCTGAAATGCACGATGGATGATCTCCTGTTCCATACGGATCACCACATCGACGTCCTGTGTCATGCGTCCGTATCCGTGGTGGATGACCGCAATGCCGCCGACGATCAGAAAGGGCACTTGCGCCCCGTTTAAGGCCCGAACGATGGCATCGAAGCTGGCTTTCTTCATCCGCCTTCATGTTAACCTGCGCGGATCGCAATCTTCAACTCCGTTCCTTGGCATCACTGCCTCCGGAGTCCACGCCTCATTTATGCTTCGGGGCCCCGGTTTCCAAGTTCGCCCGGGAACATTCGCGATCCTTCACGCATTCGCGGTGGGGTTCGGGAAATCGCCTTGCGAGCGACATCGGTTCTGCCATAATTGATGGCGTTGTCGGCGGGTTGCAGCAGATGCGGACTTGGAGAGTCCGCAGGCTGGCAGCCCAGTCGCATCCACAAAAGCCCGCGTGGCGGAATTGGCAGACGCGCTAGATTCAGGTTCTAGTCCTTAACCGGATACAGGTTCAAGTCCTGTCGCGGGCACCACTCTTCTCTTTGATTTCAAATTTGAAATTTCAGATTTGAAATGAATCACGGGTTGGGTGATGGGTTCCAACCCTGACGGGCATTCCCCAGAACACGATCCTGGGGCCTGCCTTCACCGTGCAAATCGTGTCTGAACCATCTGTGCTGACGTTGGTCATGACAGCCACCGCCATCGCTGCGATCTTTCCACGCCGGATGTATTGACCGGCCCGGGCACTGCACGGACCTGCCCGCGACGATTCAAATGTTTTTTTATTGACAGCTTGTTGACACATACCACATATAGAGGTTCAAATCTGTGAAAACCCAATCAGTAGTGTTGGGCGGAGCCAATAAGCTGTGCACAATAAAAACAAGATTTGATTTCCGCCCCCAAAAAACAGAGGTTACATGGAGCAAATGCTAACGAACACAAAAGCCAAAGCCAAATTGCTTTCTTTTTTGCGAGAGAAATCCATTTTTCACGGCGATTTCACTTTGTCTTCCGGTGCGAAAAGCACCTATTACGTTGATTGCAAATTGACAACCCTCGATCCAGAGGGCGCTTGGTTGGTCGGGCAAGTCATGCACTCGCTCATTCAAGGCGAAGCTTTGGCCCAGCGTGTCGAGATCAACTCCATTGGAGGTCTGACGATGGGTGCTGACCCAATTGCGCTTGCTGTTGGGATGTACTCGTTTTCGGCTAAAGACACCCCACCGTGGCAGACATTCATCGTGCGGAAGACGCCGAAGAGTCACGGGCAGGCAAAACTGATTGAGGGGAACTTCAAGCCCGGCAGCACGGTTGTTGTGATCGACGACGTGGTCACGCGTGGCGATTCTACAATTAGTGCGATCAAGGCTGTTGAGCAAGCAGGAGGAAAGGTTGCTTTTGTGGCGGTGCTGGTAGATCGGCAACAAGGTGGTCGCGAAAAGATTGAAGCGTTAGGCCATCGTGTTGTATCGGCATTTGTTCGCGATGAACTAATCCTGCCAGATGCCAAATCACATCAGAGAGCGGATTGCGTCCCTGCGTGAGGTGATCAAAGAGGGGCTTCATCAGGAGAACCTCGATAAAATAATCCAGGAGTGTAATGCCCTTTCTCAGGACACTTCTTACGTCCTCAGTTTTTTCGTTTTAAAGAAACTGTTCTCCGAAATTTCAGAAGCACTCGACGGGGAAGCTGTCACTGTCGGCCGACACACAGACTTGGTTTCTGGCATGGCCGAATCTTCCATTCGCATACTGGACAAGATCGTCGATAACGATCCGACTGAACTCGGTGATTTGGAGTCCATTGTCAGTACGCATACCATGCACGCCGCCCAGCATGAGTTCGGGGCAGCTGCCAACAAAGCACTTGTCTTCATCGCTCCACTCGACGAATTTCGTGTATCGCGCTGCCTGTTCTCTTTGATCTGCTTGCGTGTCATAAACTTTCAATCTTTCACCGCGACCAACGCTCCATTTGCTCCGCAGGCTTCGCCATGAATGCAGAGTGGGGATCAAATTCGGGGACACTGCGGCTCACACGGAGCACAGCAAGATCGCTTTACAGCGGGTCGCCCCGATCACTCACTGCTCGATGTGTCCGAAGGCTTGCCCATGCCCACGCGAACAAAGTCTGAGACGAGGACGAAAAATTCGAAGAAAAGGAACCGCATCAGGAGGTTCCAGAGGAATATGAATTCACTGATGGCGTCGAACTGAACCGGCATTCGGGTCAGCGACGCAGCGAGGGCGCAAAACACCGCGACAAAAGTGCCCCATTGTCTGCTAATGATCAGGGTTGGGGCTGCGCACGCGAGCACAAAGAGCGGACCTAATCCCCACGCGCCGCCAATAAAGTCTCGAAGCCCAGTTGTCGCACAAACGAGGCTGCAGCTCGCCAGCACAGTAATACGGTGAACGGCATACTCGTCGACCAGAGTCATCTTGTTGAACCGGTTCGCCTCCCGACGTCCTGCATACCACGTTTTGACGTCTCGATAAGCCTGGCACCATTCCTGGGGAATGCATTCCAGCAGCAGCCTCCAAATACGGGCGCAATATTGATTTGCGGTGGACAGGATCGAATTCATCCGGTTTGAAAATATCTACGCCATTCCAGGGCCATTGCGCAATACCTAATCAAATCAGCAAATAGGCCTTGAAAGTATGGCAAAACAACGCCATACTTTTGCCATGACTGTGACCATTCAGCTGGATCCCTCCAATCGAATCGTTCTGTCCCGGGATCTGCGCCGCGCCGCCGGCATCGGCCGCGGCCAGAGGCTCAAGGTGTCAGCCCAGCCCGGCCGCCTGGTGTTCGAGGTGGAGCCGAACCAACAGGGCACACTAGTTAAGCGAGGCAAGCTGAAGCTTTGGACAGGCGCAGTTCCGCCGCTGCCGATTTCCGATTCCGTCAATGAAGCCCGACATTACGATCGATGACCTTTTTCGATACGGGAATCCTGGTCGGTGCATTGTTGGAGAAACACCCGGAACATAGAGTTTGTCTTTCCGCGTTGGAGCAGTTCCCCGACTGTTTCACTGACGCACATGCCCTGGCGGAAACCTTCGCCACCTTGACAGGTTTTTACAAAGTCCCCACAGGCTCGGCGTCGGAAATGGTGTTGGGTCTGAGGGCCGTTCTCACAATCGAGCCCCTGCAATGGATTGATTATGAAACAGCCATTACACAGGCTCAGGTCCGCGGCGTGATGGGCGGCGGGATCTACGATTCTCTCCACGCCACGGTAGCCAGGCGTAAAGGAGCCAAACGGATCATCACTCGGAATCCTTCCCACTTTGCCCACACTGCCCCGGAGCTTGAGATTCTCGTGCCTCAATAGAATCTCAAATTTGAAATTTCAAATTCAACTCACACCGCCCACGGCCGGGGGATCCATTCGTAGCTCCGGCCCATGGCGCGGACGTGGCCGAGGCCGGGGAAGGGCAGGTGGTAACCCATCAGGAGAGTCCGGTCCGCCGAAGCCGTCTCGAAAAGTTTGCGCCGGGTCCTCACCGCTTCGCCCGGAGCCACATCATAGGCCATAGTCCAATCCGGATGCGGGAATTGCAGGGCATACGCATGCACCGCATCCCCGATCACGAGCAAACTTTCGCCCCCTGCCGTGACCCTGAAGAACGAATGGCCCGGCGTATGCCCGTAACCTGCGATTAATTCCACTTCCGGCGACAGCCTGCCGGGTTCCTTGAGTTCAAGATTACCCTTCACGCCTTTAAGGGTCGCCTGGATGCTCCCCAACATCTGCAAACGCGCTTCCGGCGGCGTTCGCATCCCCGACAGATCCGGCGAATCAGCCGTCCAGAAATCCACCTCCCGTTTTGCGGCAACGATCTTTGCCGACGGAAATGTCCTGTGATTGTTTGCGTCCAAAAGCCCGCCGATATGATCGGAGTGCGCGTGCGTGATGAAGATGGTTTTGACGTCTCCGGCGGCCACGCCGATGCGATCCAGTCCGCGGACCAGTTTTCCGGCTGCGGGCCCAAAGGCGGATCCGGCGCCGGCGTCGAAGAGCATGACTCCTGAATTGGATTTGATGGCGAGGACATTCACGCTGAGAGCGAGGTGATCTGAAGGCAGGAAATTGGCTTGCAGCGCTTCCTGGAGTTCGGAGCTGGTTGCCTCCGGAGCGAAGGAGGGTTGAATGCCTGGAAAGCTCAGGCCCCCGTCATGCACGATGAATGCGTCCAAACCGCCAAGTTGGAACGGGTGAATGTCAACGTCCGGCAACGCGGCTTGCGGCGGCATTGGGGCTTTGCTGCCGGCCGGAGGATCTGGATCTGCAAACACCCGATGTGCTCCGAGGCTGGCGCCAAGAATTGAAAGTCCTGCCAGGCCCGTTCTTTTGGCGAAAGTTCTGCGATTGATCCTGTTCATGTTCATAGAAGGATGATGGGTTTGTTCCCGGAATACCGAGGAGAATAGCGCGGTCTGCGCAAAAATCAATCAGCGGGGAACTTTTGAAGTCGCGTTCCGAAACGCGAGGAAAGGGGGTGGGGACGGCTCGTCCCCAATGACACTTCTCATGGGGACGAGCCGTCCCCACTCCTTAAGGAAGCTGCCGGATGTGGACCGGTTGTTGAGGCGCATCGGGGTGAACAAACTCCATTGGCTTCAAATCAACGGCTGACTCGTCGTCCGGATCGGTTAAAGGCGCTTGTGGGGACGAAATGTCAATTTGCTCCGAAGTGGGCAATTTTTGCTTCCAGAGCCAATCGGGGCGCCCCTCCAATGTCAGGGGTTCACCGGGGTGTGCCGGTTCATTAGTGTACCAAAGCGATACGGTCGGGTCGGGTTTTTCACCACTCGGTTTGCTCGTGGTCGAAGGGCCGGCTTCGGGCGTTTTCGCGTCCGGATTCTCTCGCGCGCGGACGGTGCTGTTCGGCTTATCCATTTGGATGAGCACCAGGACGGTGGCGATGCAGAGGATCACAGCGAAAGCAAATCGTTTCCTGACGGGCTTGTAGGGCGGCTGTTTTCGATCCTGAGGCTTTTGCGCCTTATGTAAGCGGGTGTGCGCGGAGGAAGTGGAATGGATTTCGGGCGAATATGCGGATTTAGCGCGTGAATGCTCGATGAGATCCCGCCATTTTCGCTGCCGCCGTTTTTCGGCCCAATCCGAAGCGATGAGCCCTGCAACCAGGCAAACAGAAAAGGCCGTCATGATGACCAGACCTGGGGATCGCAACAAAAAATGAATCATGATGTCTCGATGCCTGCAATTTCCGGGCCGAGGCGATGAACCGGTTTTGGCGGAAGCCATCCCTTTTTTGCCGGGATGAAACAGGAATGTGGAGTTACTCGGACGCGAGAGACCAATTGACCTCGACCGACATCTTTTTGCCGAAACGATTGTGGTAATGAAGCTGCCGGTTGCGGCAGCCGTATTCGTGGATGAGCCGCGTCAGTTTGACGTCGTAACAGCAATACTCGGCGATCTCGAGGAGTTTGCCTTGCCGAAACCATTCGATGGCCTGCATGCCCTCAGCCGTTTTCTCGACGCCGAAAGTCGCCGTGGCCAGTGAATCCAAAGACAGCCGGTGCTGCAACCTGCTCTGGAGATCGACCATTATGTCCAGTGTCGGAAGCTGGCGCAGGTCGAGGGTCGTGTATCCGTGGAGCACTTCGTAATCAAACCGCAAATTGTTGAACCCAATGACCAGGTCGGCCCTTTGCAGTTCCCGGATCAGGTCGTCCACCCGGCTCTCGCTGTAAATGTGGTAACTCCCGAGCGCGGTGCTGTAGGTCACGGCAATGCTCATTCCCATCCGGCTGATATGGTTCCACCCGCCGACTTCTTCCGCGGATTTCTTCGTCTCGAGATCGAAATAGACGATGTTTTTCATGAGCTGAAATTTCGCGGTGGCCACTGTATCGCGGGGAGGCGGGCAAGTGAAAACAAAAAGTGGGGATGGCACTTGCTCTTGGAGGAGCGCAACGACGAGAAACCAGCCGCAGCAGGCTCGATCCACGCAGTGCGCTCAGGTGTTCGGACGTGCTGCGGCTGGTCTTCGACACAGCCGCGCTCCGCGCGAGGGACTGCGT
>DASRKU010000208.1:0-3429 GCA_035648815.1 Verrucomicrobiia bacterium
TCACGGGAGTGACCAGGTCGGGCCGGCAGACTTCTCACAACGTGACTTCTGGACAATCTCCGGGAAGGCGGACTCGCCGATCGGCTGTTGCTCAGGATTACTTGCGAGATGGCGATATTTCAACAGCTATTCGAGGACAGCACCGAAATGGAATGTGAGCATTCAATGTGAACCAGTCACAGTCAACGGTTCTAGCCGTCACAGCAATCGCCCGAGAAGTTAATAGAATTACAGGTTGGCGACCGCGCCCAGAGGTTTCTATGCCTGCAGAAGTGGCAAATGCTGAATTCGTCCAAAGGGTGCTGGAAGACGACCGCCGGAAACCTCCGCCGGAGCACCGTGCTGCTTGGGTTGAGGTCGTTGAGGTGGTAGTGCTGGCGGCGGTAGCTGTCGCGACCGCATGGAGCGGTTTTGAGGCGGCAAAATGGAGTGGCCTCTCTGGTCGCCAATACTCGCTCGGCTTGCGCACCACGGTGCTCGCGCAGGAAAAGGCGACGCTGGCGGGCCAAGACCGCCTGTATGACATCACCACCTTCAACGATTGGATGGAGGCCAAGTCAAACAAGAACGAGAACCTTTCGACCTGGTATGAGCGCCGATTCCGGCCTGAATACGTTATCGCTTTCAGGGCTTGGGAAGACCTTGATCCCTTCCACAACCCCTTGGTGATACCCGGACCGATCTTCATGCGGGAGTACACCAATGCCAACGCACAGGCATCCGCGCAACTGAACGCGGAGGCGAATCGTTACTTCGACAATGGCATGACCATGCGGGCAAACAGCGAAGAGTACGTTAGGGTCACGGTCTTTCTGGCAGTCGTGTTGCTTTTGACGGCGATCGGCCAACGTTTGCAGAAGTCTTGGCCACGGGCCGTTCTAGTAACGGTAGCGTTCATTCTGCTAAGCAGCAGCGCATATCACCTGTTGACCCTCCCCCGAGCGTGGTGAGGCCGCGCATAGCTTCCGACAGATAGATGTTCTAATCAGGCCATCTCACACCCTATCCGTCCCGCACAAAATGATCAGCGAATCCCCCGCTTGTCTTGATTGTCCATAAACGGGGTTCGGGAAAGCTTCGCCGGGCCGCTCGTGAAGTCCACTTACGTCAAGTTGACGGGAAACGCCCAACCCGCGCTTTTGAAGAACTCCACCAGGTCGCGGCCACAAGGACGGAACACCGACTATATGACCGAGCGGATTCCGAGACCCATGGTTGTTTCATGTCCCCAGAGTGGCCCAAGACTTCTATTTTTCAAGTGGAAAATCCGGACGGCAAAGCTGCCTCAAGATTGATTTGTTCTCCGGTGATGGGGTGGTGGAATTTCAGAAATTGCGCGTGCAGGAAATATCCTCCATCGCCGGGGAGGCCGGGAAGGTTTTCAAGAGGATGGCCGGCCAAGCCGTACAGAGGATCGCCCACCAGGGGATGGCCGATGGATGCCAAATGGATTCTGATTTGATGCGGGCGGCCCGAATTTAGGCTTACCTCAAATGTTGTGGTGCTGGTGGCGCGTGAGATCACCTTTGCCAATGACTTTGACGGTTTGCCACTTGGGCTGGCTGCCCACACGGAACCAATGCGCGGGTGCGGTACGAGGCCGATGGGTGTGAGGATTTCGTAGGCGTCGTGCTGTGCAATGTTTTGAGCCAGCGCCCGGTAGATTTTTTGAATTTTGGGTGTATTCCAGTTTGCGACTAGATTAGAGGCCGCCTGCGGTGCTTTGGCGAAGAGGACGATGCCGGTGGTTGATCGGCCCAACCGGTGGATAGGGTTTGCGTTGGGGGTTTGCTTTTGCACCAAGCGCAGGAGGGTGTTTTCCATGAAGCCGCCGCCGGGGAGGGTGGGCAGCCCGCTGGGTTTGTTGACGGCCAACAGATGGGAGTCTTCAAACAGGACTTCGAAGTGCTGAGGGGAGTCTGGTTCGATCCAGGGTGGACGGTTCCAGACAAGGGTTTGGCCTAAAGTGACCGATTCGCCACCGGTGGCGGTGACGCCGTTGAGGGTGAGTTCGCCGTTGTTCAGTTTTTGTTGCCAGGCTTGTGGGGTTGAGTGGGGGTAAAGGCTTGCCAAGTGGGAGAGCAGGGTTTGTCCATGGTATTTGCTGCTGATGATTGTGGTGTAGGCATAGCCCCGGTTGAGCATGTAGTTTGAGTGTAAGCTACGGCATTCTGCGGCAGGAGTTGCTGGGCTTCGAGCGACACTGGATTTAGGCAGCAAGAGTTTTAAATGCGTCCAGCGTGGGGAGCCAGATTTCGCGCGAATCACGCGCCATCCTTAAGTTGGCCTGTTCGGAGTCAACTTGACGTATAACGCCCAAACCGCCCAACTGGCTTCCTCGCCGCTGATTTTCGCGGATTAGGAACGAGAAACGCGCTTGTCGCTACTTTACTTTCGGGTTGTTCGGCACCGCGGAAGCTATCAGAACGCGCCTCCGGCTGTTCCTGCGTTGGCGACGGCTTGCAACTCGCGAATTACCCAGAACAGCCGCCGGGCCGATACATAGCTGTGCTGGCCACCGCCGCAGCGTTCGTGAGCGAAAAGAATCCGGCGGTTAATGTGGAAGTACTGGTGAACGACATAGCCGCCGGCAAGTGGAGTTTCCGATTCAAGAGCGGCGCGCCGGAGTACCAGACGTACCGGCTGGTGCTGAGCCAGAAGGCGCTGAAGAAGGCGTTTCCCCAGGTCATTCGATTTCGCGTGAGTGGAGCGGGTTCGCCCGCGGCCGCAGGTTTCGGCGGCGATAAGCGCATCCTCGGCCTGGCCGTGCGCCGCTGGCGTTTTTTACCGCGCTGATCAGGCGCGATGCAAGACGCTATTCCGGCGTCCCCGATATAATTCGACCGCCATGAACTTGGCGCCTGGGTCTTTCATTCGCCGGTGGTTCGATCCCGAGTGTGGCGCGGCGGACCGCCTGCTTGCGCGCTGGATCTTTCTGCGGGCGCTCGGCCTGATTTATTTTTCAGCCTTCTTCTCACTGGTATTTCAGATCCGCGGGCTCATCGGCGCCGAAGGCATTCTTCCATCCAACGAATACCTCGAAGCAGTGGCGCGCCAGTTCGGGGTAGCCCGCTTCTGGTTTGCGCCGACGCTGCTCTGGTTCTCCACCAGCCCGCACATGCTCGGCGCAATCTGTTGGGTTGGGATGATCGCTTCGCTGCTGGTCGTCTTCAACGTCTGGCCGCGGACCACGCTGTTCCTATGCCTGGCGTGTTTTCTTTCCTTCGTGAGCGCCGCCCAGGATTTTTCCGGCTATCAATCCGACGGCATGTTGCTAGAGGCGGGATTCATTTCCCTATTTTTCGCGCCACCGGGATTTCTTCCCGGCCTGGGCAGAGCGCATCCGCCTTCGCGTGCCAGCCTGTTTCTGCTGCAATGGGAGTGGTTCCGCATCTACTTCGAGTCGGGCATGGTGAAGCTGGCCAGCGG
>DASRKU010000209.1:0-3883 GCA_035648815.1 Verrucomicrobiia bacterium
CTTTGCCACGAGCCGGAAAGACCCCGCGACCCCCCTTCAAGCGCGCGCCCGGGCCATTTGTTCTGGCGCCAGGAAGGGGCCCAAAAGAGCCACTAATCCCTGTGGCAGCCGCTTCGGTTTCTGATCCAGCCCGGTGCACACGTGCATCGTCTCTGCCTCCAACACCTGCGCTCCGTGTTGATTGCAGATGCCATAGGCAAAGTTTATGCGCGTCCGTTCCGCCGCAGTCAGCCAAACTTCTATCGTCAATACATCATCATATCGCGCCGGCGCCCTGTAGCGGAGCCGGCATTCAATCACCGGGAAAATCGCATCCTGTTCCTGCCATTGCCCGAACGTCCGCCCCAGGGTCCTGAAAAACTCGCCCCGCGCCGCTTCCAAAAAATCCAGGTACCGCGAGTAATAAACATGATCGCCCAGGGTGCATTCGGCATAGGTGACCCGATGCGTGTGGCGAAACTTGGAAACAGCCATGGCAACAGTGTAAGGGCCGATCTCCGCGGGCTGGAAGATCAAAAAACGGGGTTCCCTCTTTTTGACCCCCGCGCAGCAAAATGCACACCGGCCGATTCTGAATCATTTGTTGCACGGAGTGATTTTGAGGTTATCTTGCGACCATGGATTGGCAGAAGTGGATTTCGCTGGCGATCGTCGGGGCCACGATGTTGTTGTTTTTGCGGGCTCGATTTAGCCGTCGAAAATTCAGTTTTGAACGGAGCACAGGTTGCGGCAGTTGCGCTGCCAGTCATTCATCATTGGTCCCGCAGCCCTCGGTCGTGTTTCGCGCCAGGAAAGGTGAGCGTCCACAGGTAATTGTTCGGCATAGGTAAGAGCGCTTGCCTATGCTGGTTGGTTAAGTTATTTTTCCGCTGGAATGGCCATGTGCAAAGTCAGTTCGTCCGCGCATTTCGTGACCCGTTCTGTTGGTGGCCGTGAGGGGTCCGCCAAGGTTCATTGGGTGCCCAATACAGATGTTTATGCCACAGACAACGGTCTTGTTGTGAAGGTGGAACTGGCGGGAATGCGCAATGACAACCTGGAGATTACCGTAGAGGGGAATCGGTTGCGCATCAGTGGCAACCGGCCGGACGGATGCCGGGCGCCCAAATGCAGTTTCCTGGTGATGGAGATCAATTATGGCCCATTTGAAAGCTTGCTGGAATTGCCTCCAGGGTACGACCTCAGCCAGGCCAAGGCGACCTACCTGAATGGCTTCCTGCGAATTGACGTTCCCCTGGCGCAATCGCAAGCCAAAAGCACCAAGGTGCCGATCGCCGAAGGGAATTAGTTTTTTTCTGAATCCTTCCAGGGGCGGCGGCATCTAATTGTGCAGAATGACGCAACGATGACCTCGCCCGATACCGAATTCATTAGTATCCTTGGTGCCGCCGGAAGCCCGGAGGCGCCCCCGCGCGTCTCGGCACATTCGCTGCCGCAGGTCCTCCCCATCCTCGGACTCTCCGACATCGCCATTTTCCCCGGCATGGTCGCCCCCCTGCTGGTGGAAACCCCGCAAAGCATCAAACTGATCGACGACGTGGTCGCAGGCGATCGTCTGCTGGGAGTGGCGCTGCAACGCAAGCCGGAAGCGGAAAATCCCACTCCCGAGGAGATTTACGAAGTCGGCTGCTCCGCGCGCCTGCTCAAGATGCTCAAGTTCCCCGACAACACCGTGCGGGTGCTGGTCGAAGGGCTCTGGCGCGTTCGGATCAAGGAATACACCAGCAGCGTCCCTTACCTGAGCGCCAAATTTGAGTTGATGAAAGACCAGGTGGAAGACTCCGTCGAGTTGACCGCCATGATGCGCAACGCCCAGGGGCAGTTCCAGGAAATCATCAAACTTTCCCCCGCCCTGTCCGAACAGGTCAAAATCGCCGCTTTAAACACCGAAGACCCTGGCCATTTCACCGATCTGATCGCGGTCAACCTGAACCTCACCCTCGAGGAACGCCAGAAGCTTCTCGAAACCACCTCGGTCAAGGAGCGGTTGACGTCATTGTTGCCCATGCTCAACCGCGAGCACGAGGTCCTCACGCTCAGCTCCAAGATCCAGAGCGAAGTCGCCACCTCCATTTCCAAAACGCAGCGCGACTTCTTCCTTCGCGAACAACTCCGCGCCATCCAGCGCGAACTGGGCGAAGCCGACGCCAATCTCGGCGAAATCCGCTCTTTGCAGGACAGGATCGAAGGAGCTCAGCTGTCGCCCGAAGCCAAAAAAGTCGCCCTGCAGGAAGTCGATCGCCTTCAGCAAATGTCTCCTGCAGCGGCGGAATACGCGGTGACCCGGCATTACCTGGACTGGATTCTCAGTTTGCCCTGGGAAAAGGAGACCGTAGACAAAATCGATTTGAAAGAGGCGGAAAAAATTCTTAACGAGCAACACTTCGGCCTGACGAAGGTGAAGGACCGGCTCCTGGAATTTTTGGCTGTCATCAAACGGCGCAAGCAGATCAAGGGGCCTATCCTGTGCCTGGTCGGTCCGCCCGGAGTCGGCAAAACTTCCCTGGGCCACAGCGTCGCCGATGCCCTGGGCCGCAAATTTGCCCGGATCTCCCTGGGAGGAATGCGCGACGAAGCGGAAATCCGCGGACACCGCCGCACGTACGTCGGCGCCATGCCCGGCCGCATCATCCAGACTCTGCGCCGAATCGAGAGCCGCAACCCGGTGATCCTGCTGGATGAATTGGATAAAGTGGGAACCGATTTCCGCGGCGATCCCGCCTCTGCCCTCCTGGAAGTGCTGGACCCGGCTCAAAATAATACCTTCACGGATTATTATCTGGATCTGCCTTTTGACCTTTCCAGGGTTCTGTTCATCACGACCGCCAATTGGCTCGAACCCATTCATCCCGCCTTGCGCGACCGCCTGGAGGTGATCGAACTCCCCAGCTACACCGAGTCGGAGAAGCTCCAGATTGCCAAGCGATACCTGGTGCCGCGCCAACTGGAAGAGCACGGGCTGGCCAAGAACGAGGTGAAAATACCCGACACGACCCTGCGCCGGGTGATCCAGGATTACACGCGCGAAGCAGGGGTGCGGCAATTGGAGCGGGAAATCGCCGCGCTGACCCGCAAGGCCACCCGCAAAATCGTCAGCAACGGCCAGATCAGCAGGCCGATCGTGATGAAGCCCGAGGCCATCAAGGATTTTCTGGGCGCAGCCAAGTTCGTCTCCGAAACCGCCGAGACAATCAAAGAAATTGGTATTGCCACCGGCATGGCCTGGACGCCCGTCGGGGGCGAGGTCATGTTCATCGAGGCGACGCGGATGCCGGGCAAAGGCAATTTGCTGCTCACCGGCTCGCTCGGCGAGGTCATGAAAGAAAGCGCCCAAACCGCTTTGAGCTACCTGCGCAGCCAATCCGCCAGCCTGGGCATCGATATCAGCGACTACAACAAGTTCGATATACACATTCACGTGCCTGCCGGAGCGACACCCAAAGACGGCCCCAGCGCCGGAGTCACACTCCTGGTCTCGCTGGCTTCTCTGCTGACTCGCCGGCGCGTCCGGTCCGAAGTGGCCATGACCGGAGAAATCAGCCTGCGCGGCCGGGTTCTGCGTGTGGGCGGCATCAAGGAAAAGGTTTTGGCTGCAGCACGATTCGGGATCAGGGAAATTGTCCTCCCCGAGCAGAACCGCACCGATTGGGCCGAAGTGCCGGATGAAGTCCGCAAAAAGCTCAAAGCCCATTTCGTGCGCCGCATTTCGGAACTTCTGCCATTGACGCTGCATACCAAGTGAGGTCGCGGACACACCAGGAAAAACGCCGGGGACTGGCCGGCTTGCGAGTTTTGTCTCCACTATGCCTTCTTTTACTGGGGGCAGCCGAAGCTCCCATCCCATCCGCCCCGCTGCCTCCGGCCGAGGCCGCCAGGCAGGGCC
>DASRKU010000210.1:0-4067 GCA_035648815.1 Verrucomicrobiia bacterium
GTGTATACCGATTCGGAGTGAAGCCGGCTGGATACGAGGGTAGAGACCACGCAGGCGAGCATCAGCGGGGGCATCAGGGAATAATCCAGCGAGATTTCAAAAATCATGATCATGGCCAGCAAGGGAGATCGGGTTGTGGCCGAGAGCATGCTGCCCATGCCGACGACGGTGAACACCGCCAGCGGCAGATGTTCCGCTCCGCCCAGCCATTTCAAGGCGAGGCCGAAGGACGCGCCCAGGCAGGCACCCAGGAACAGCGTCGGGGTGAACACGCCTCCAACCGCTCCCGACCCAACCGTCGCAAGCGTGGCCAGCAGTTTGGCCAGCAGCAACCCAACCATAAAGAGCAGCACCAGGTTGTCTCCGCTGAAGTTCTCAGGAACGATCAGCGCCGGGTCACGCAGAATCCGATCGGTGACCGAATAGCCATTGCCCCAAACTTCGGGAAAACTGATGGCGATCGTCCCGACGATCAGGCCGCCCAAGGCCAGCCGGATGTAAATGGGCACACTCAGTTTCCGAAACAGTTCCTCGCTCGTTTGCAGCATTTTGAGAAAAGCCGCCCCCATCGCGCCGCAGGCAATGCCCAGCAACAGGAACCACGGCAATTGCGCCACGCTGGTGAAATCAAAGGACGGCACCTCGTACCACGGGCGAATTCCGAAAAACGTGCGGGACAGCATGGTCGCCACAACCGAGGAAAAAACCAGGGGCGCGAACAAGCTCATGGAAAAATTACCCAGCACGATCCAGGAGGCAAAGACGGCTCCTGAGATGGGCGCGTTGTAGGCGGCGGCGATGCCTGAAGCCACGCCGCAACCGACCAGGAGCCGCAGGCGATACGGAGGCCATTTGGCGATCTGGCCCCACTTGGATGCAAGCGTGGCCGAGATCTGCACGATGGCGCCTTCGCGGCCGATGGAGCCTCCGGTGCCCATGGTGACGAGGGCCGAGAGAAACTTGACCAAGCCGGTCCGGAATGGAAGCCGGCCATCGCCTGCCACCACCACCTCCAGCAAGTTGCTGGAGCCCTGCTTGCCCACCAGGCCCAATCCCCAGAACAAGATCAGCCCCGCGCACAGGCCCCCCAGCGTTGGTATGATCAACCGATCCGCCTTGCCCATCATCTCCGCCACTTCAACGATGTCGCCCGGGCGCCGCAAGAACAGGAACTTGACCGACTCGGTGGCGTAATAAAAAAAGAGGTTCGCCACACCGCCCAGGACGCCGACACACCCGGCCAGCATGAGATGAAAGGCTTCTTCGCTGAAGCGGATCTTCTCCCGGATGCGCAGGAGTTTCTGCCAATGCCGGCGCAGGAACACGTGTATGGCAGCCACCCGTTTGTTCGTCAGCAACTCCACCGCCCAATATTACAGGGATTTGGCGCGTTTGACGAGGGCGGTGTTGCCAACCCGGGGCGCCTTGGCCAAGATGGCTGTTGATGAGCAAGCAATTCTACATCACGACGGCGATTTATTATGTAAATGGCCAGCCGCACCTGGGCCACGCGTATGAGATGGTGCTCACCGATGTGATTGCCCGGGCGCGCCGGAGCATGGGACAGGAAGTATTTTTTTTGACGGGACTGGACGAGCATGGGCAAAAGGTTGAGCAGGTGGCGGCGACCCAGGGGAAGAAACCCCAGGATTACTGTGATGAAATGGCGCAAACCTGGAAATCCTTCGCGTCGCGGCTGCAACTCAAGAATGACGATTTTGTGCGCACGACGGAGGCCCGCCACAAACGCGTCGTCCAGGCCAGCCTCTCCAAAGTCCATGCCGCGGGGCAGATTTATAAGAAGCTCTACGAAGGTTTTTACTCCACGAAGGAAGAAACGTTCTTGACTGAGAAGGACCGCAAGCCCGACGGCACGTTCGACCCGGCGTACGGCGAGGTCATCAAACTTCAGGAGGAAAATTATTTTTTTAAACTAAAGGACCAGCAAACCTGGTTGCTGGAATACATCGAAAAGAACCCGCTTTTCATCCGGCCAGAGTACCGCCGCAACGAAGTGCTGGGCTTTCTGCGCAACAATGTGTTGGAAGACCTGTGCATCAGCCGCCCCATTTCGCGTTTGAGCTGGGGCATTCCCCTGCCCTTCGATCCGAATTACGTCACTTATGTCTGGTTCGACGCACTCGTCAATTATATCACCATCCCCGCGGCCCTGGGCGATACGGTCGTCTCCTCCGCCCTAGACCCGGAGCGAGCGGCTCCCCCCGGCTCACAGCTTTCTCTCTGGCCGGCCGACATCCATGTCATCGGCAAAGACATCCTCAAATTTCACGCCGTCTATTGGCCGATCATGCTCAAAGCAATGGGACTTCCCCTCCCTAAACAAATCCTGGCGCACGGGTGGTGGCAGAAAAATGGCGAACGCATGAGCAAAAGCACCGGAAATGTCGTCGATCCCATCGGCGTCATTGATGAATGGGGAATCGATGCCTTCCGCTTTTATGTGCTGCGCGAACTGGACATCGGCCCCGACGGCAACTGGACCGATAATGGATTCCAGGCGCGCTACTCGGCTGAATTGGCCAATGGTCTTGGAAACCTGGTCAACCGTTCACTCTCGATGTTGCGCCGGTATCGGAGCGGACGGGTGCCCGCGCCCTCGGACGAACTCTCGCCCGACGCGCGCCAGGCCGTTTCGAAAATGTTGGCCTTGCTCGAGCAAAACCAGCTCCAGGACGCGCTCCAGACAATCTGGTCTCTGGTCAACCGCGCCAATCAATACGTGGACCAAACGGCGCCGTTTAAAATCGCCAAAGATCCGGCGCAGGCCAGGCGCCTGGATGAGGTGCTCTACAACCTGGTGGAGGTGTGCCGCATCCTCGCAGTTTTGCTCCGGCCCTTTCTCCCCGATACGGCAGCGCGCATCTACGGTCAACTGGGACTCTCGGGTGTTCCCGACAGATTTTCGGCCGCCGAGTGGGGAGGCCTCAAGGCCGGACACCAGATCGGGGAACCGTCTCCTCTGTTTCCAAGAAAAGATATGGCCGGGACCGAGAGGTAACAGGGTCATCGAACCAAGGCCCTTGGCTCTCCCATCCAGAGCGGCGCTAAAGCGGCGCACTCCAGGTGCTATCGCGCTTTCCTAAGCCTCGAGATATTGCAGACGCGAAGAGCCACGCACTATGCAGCCACAGGAAGATTGAATCGCAATCTGGTCAAACGATCCCCACGCAGAGGAACCACTGCTGTTTTAGAGCATGAGCATCGAATGAATCGCGCTAATGACCTCGGCAATCCTCTGTTCCACCTTTTGTTCCACCTGAGACAAAAGATGGATCCATTCGTGAACTGAGCTGGAATAGAAATACGCGATGGAAACGGCTGCGATCACAAAAACCGCAAATACCACCAGAATCGTTGATCGTCGGACTTGCATGATCTGTACGTCCGTTAAAGCTGACTTCTCCGTTGGCTCAGTGCCCTCCTGTTAGATTTAGTTGGCCGCGGACTCCTGTTTCGCCGCTACGACTGCGCGGCCGTTTGCAGGGGAGCGAGGGAAATATCCACGATCAGGTCGGCGGCGATTTTTTCCAAAGTCCGTCGGAGCTCCTCGACATTGCAGGAGTCGGGGATGCTCAACTGTGCCCGGGCCTTGAACAGCGTTTCGCCGGACATGGCGGCGCTGCTGCATTCGGTGTGCATCTGCTCGACGTTCACGCCAAACTCCGCCAGGGCATGGCTGATCTGGCGGATGATGCCGGGGCGATCCTGGCCCACAATTTCCAGCAGGTTCAGGCTGTGCGGCTTTGAGGTCCTGCCGGACCGGTCCGATTGCACGATGACGTTGAGTCCGCGCGTGGAGAGATTTTTCAGGGCGAGAACGAGGGCTTGTTCTTTTTCAGGCGGGACCTCAACGCGAACGATTCCGGCGAACTGGCCTCCGAGGCGGGAGAGCTGGCTTTCGAGCCAATTGCCGCCGTGATCGGCTATGATACTGGCTAGCGCATCCACCAAACCCGGTCGGTCCTCTCCCAGGAGAGTCATCACAAGCGATTGCTGCATGACTCACCTCCTAACCTTCACGGCCAGATCTGGCAAGCAAACTTCAG
>DASRKU010000211.1:0-6259 GCA_035648815.1 Verrucomicrobiia bacterium
GGGATGAGGAATTTGCGATCGAAACGCCCGGCGGCATCGCCCGGTGCACGGTCCTGGATAGCGGCGGGAATGTGCGGGTGCAAATGGGGCAGGTCAGCTTTTGGAGCGACCGGATTCCGGTGACGGGTCCGCGTCGTGAAGTGCTCCGGGAGCAAATCGAGGTGGGAGGAAAATCGCTGGTGTATTGCGCCGCAACGATTGGGAATCCGCATTGCGTGGTGCTGCTTGAGGGCACCCCGGAAATTGCCAGGAAACTGGGTCCGCGTTTTGAGTCGCATCCCAATTTCCCGAACCGCACAAACGTCCAATTCCTGACGGTCCTCGACCGAAGCAATATCCGGATCGAAATCTGGGAGCGCGGCGCCGGCTACACGCTGGCGTCAGGCAGCAGCAGCAGCGCCGCGGCAGCGGTGGCGCATCGGCTTGGGCTCTGCGATCGCTCCGTCACAGTCCATATGCCCGGAGGCAAGCTTGCGATTGAGATCGGCAATGACTTTGAAATTGTCCTGACGGGTCCGGTCACGAAAGTTGCGGAAGGCACTTTATCGCGAGAATTGTTGCCGGCGGCCTGAGTTGATGTCTTGCGTGCTAGCTCATGCCCCGTGGCCGCGTCTCGTAAGAGCGCGGCAAACATTGGATCCCCCATGTTCTACCGCACGGCGCTTTACTCAAACGCCGTGGGATATCGCGACCGCGCTAGCGCATGGAATGCGCCGTCTTCAGCGGCGCTGTGGATAGCTCCGTCGGAGCGGTATCTTTGTAGCACTCAGACCACCGTTTCACCGGTTCGAGCTCCATAGGAGCGATATAGGCATTTCACCGGTTTCCGAAAGGCATCCGAGAGCGGCGCTAAAGCGCACGCACTCCATGTGCTGCGCGGTAGCCGAGGAGCGGTTGCTAGATTCTGAAGTTGAATTTCCATGGGATCTGTATGTTCATATCCGAGTTGTTTCACAAAGAGAGATTACGTCCTTTCAACGCTGTGAACGTGAATCGTCAGGCCGGAAATGATTCCATCCATCCGGCATCCCCATTGCACATGAAAACAAAGCTGTTCATTCCACTCTGTGTCGCACTGCCCATTGCTGCCGCGGCCCAAATCAACTACAGCGGGGGCATCTACACCCAGGATTTCAACACGCTGGGAAGCGGCGTGATTTTCAGCAATTACACGACGATGCCCGCCGGCTGGTATGTGAGCAAAGGCTCTTATGTGTGGACGACCTGTCCTTTCGCGCAGTGCCTGAGCTTCAGATTTCCTTCAGCAGTCCCGGGCAATTTCTGATTTCGTGGTCCACAAATTACGACGGGTACACTCTGGAATCGGCTTTGAATTCGACGCCTGCGATTTGGGATGCGGTGACAAACGATCCTGTCCGAATGGGCACGGAATTTGGTGTCACGCTGAATCCGTCCGAGGCGCAGCGAATGTTTCGATTGAAAATGCAATAATGCTGGGCCTGTAGTCTGCAACGCACCCACCCTACCAGCCCGCACGCAGCCCTGTCACGGTGATGGTCTGTCCCTCAGCCAATTGGGCCTTAGTGCCATCTTGGAATGTGATTAAACCGTCGCCCCTAACCCGGGTTCCGTCGTACATCCCCATGATTACAGTAGGGGACTGAACGGGAATCACGGCCCCGGCTTTATACACGACTGCTCTACCGTTCCTCAAACTGATGGTGTCGAGTCCATTCAGGGAAGCGCCCGCCAACGTCACGAGTTGGCCGTCCACCAGGCGAGAGCGGCGTCCGTTGGGGCGCACATAAGACCCGTCGGGATTGATGGCGGAGCCATCGGGCAGGGTCAGAGTGGCTGTTAGCGCCTCGCCCTCCCCATCCCTGAAGACCTTCACCGTGCTCCCGCTCATGGCGAAGTGGTCCCACACTGGCATAGTCGAGCCGTCCGGGTTCAATAGGTATCCATCGGCACGAATGATCTGCCCATCCTTCAAGAGGCGAGCTTTGCCTCCGTTGACCTGGAACGTGCCATTAGTGAGCACCTTGATGCCTCCCGGCATCGTCATCTCGGCCGTCAGTAGCGTCAATTCAGCGCCGTGCTGGACCAGGCTTCGGTTGGTGCGGCAAGTCACGCCTTCCGTGGCAAAATTGGCCTGGGCGAAAAGCAGACCCGCGTTTGCGGCCAGGTAGACTTGGATGATTGCCAGAACCCGCAGGGTTGTCCATTTCATGGCCAACATTGTACCCATGAATCGCGGACTTGCCAACTCCCGAAAAGGGGTCGGTTCCGAATGGCCCTTAGTTAAGGCCTCGATAGTTGCGGGGTTGGCCTTTCCAAAAAGGCATCGGGGTCAACAAAAAGGCATCGGGGTCAAGTCTGAATGGCAGTTAGTTAAGGCCTCGAGATTTGCGGTATTTGGGTCCGAAGACGCTGTGAAGATAGTAGCGATTCTGGTGGGAGATTTCCAGGAACTTGTGGCGATAGTTCATCAGGCGTGGGTAGGGCTTGGGTCGTCGCTTTACGGCGCGTGGTTCACGGCGGCCGGGACGTTCGGGCACCAGATCTTCGGCCAGGACCCGGAAGAGTTGGTCTTGCACAGAGCGACGTCGGCGAGAAGATCGGGTTTGGAGCAATGCCTCAGTGTAGCGGCGGGCGGTGGCCAGGCTCCCGGCAAAGCTCACCCGCTGCAAGGACACGTGGTGGCGACGGGCGGCTTCGAGCATGAGACGGCGCACCAGGTTGTGCACCAGGAAATGCATCCGGATTTCCCGCTCCAGATTCGAGGGTGTCTTACAGCTTAATTGATCCATTTGGAGAGTGATTTTGAGATTGCGCAAGCTCAGTTCCATGGACCAGCGCCGCAAGTAAAGCTCGCTCAGTTTGCTCGGTGGGAAAGCCTGCCCATCCAGCAGTGTGGTGACCAGGATGACCTGCCGGGTGCGAAACCCCGGAACATTCAGCCGGCACCGGACCAGGCGCAATGTCAGCACCTCGGGCAGTTTATCCCACTGCTTTGGGCTGAGGGTAGAGGCCCGTTGGATGGGTTTGTGCCACTGGACCAACCGTTCATCGCGGCTAAGGCGCCGGCCCCGGCGAAAGTCCCTACGCAGCGAACCTTTGACGCGAAAGACTGCATGCACATTGCGTTGCAGGCACTGCGCCAGGAGCCCCCAGTTGCAGAATCCGCGGTCTGCCAGGAGCACGTCCCCCTCAGAAAGAAAATCCCAGAGACTTTGCAGCAAGGGCAGCTCGTGCTGGTTCCAGTTGCCGATTGCCCAGCCGACCAACATTCCGGTAGCCAGGCTCAACAAAGCGACAATGCGAATAATGGGAAAGCCACAGCCCGGCCGCTGAACGGATTGCTGGGGGTAAACTTCCTGGTTTTCTGGCGTGTCCGGTGCCGTGACTGTGGTGCCATCGACCACCAGGACGCGCCGACCACACCACAGATCGCCTGAGCCCACGATTCTATCTGCTTGGGATACGACCCTATCATGGATCTGTCGAAGTCGATCCAGAGGCAAGATTGCCCGGGCCTGACAATAGGGACTGGTGGTGGTCGGAGGACAAGGCTGCTGGTTGGCGTGGCACAGTGCCTGGGCCTGGCGGATGGATTCACGGCAGGAGGCACCGGCCTGGGCGACTTGCCACAGGAACGTCCAAAAGACAAGGCGCAGGTTCCAACGACGATTACGGGAATGATCTCCTTCATCCTGTTGGGCCAATAGCCAATGGGGGATCCAAGGGCCAAAGAGGAGTTCAAGTTGGTGGACAGTGCCGGCGTTGGAATTGCGAACGCGTTGGAGCTGCCGGGCCAGGGCGCCGGCCCAGGGTGAGAAATCAGGTGTCATCATGGACAGCGCATATACTGTCCTATTGACAACTATGCTAGCCTTTTCTGCATGCCGAATCCGAAAAATGCCAAATCCATGCCCCTGGAGTATCAGCGCCTGCGCCAATCCCTGGCCAAGATCGGATGGATCGCCTTGGGAAGTTTGGTCGAACGCAGTCTCCCCGGCCAGGGCGGCCCCCGCTATCAGTGGTCCCGGCGAGTGGGAAAGAAAACGGTCACCGTTGCCTTAAGCCCCGAACAGTTTGCCTGGCTCAAAGACGCCATCGCCAACCAGCGGCAAGTCTGGGACACACTCATGCAGATGCAGCACCTCACCGCCCAATACGCATTGGATTGCCTACCCAACCCACCCCGTCGCAAGCGCCTTTCTAAAAAGCAATTGGGCCTTAACTAACTGCCATTCGGGTCACATCTTAACATGTAACAATTGACACTCAGCTTTGGGAGGCCAGCGCGCAGCGAGGCGATTGCGGGAAAGCCGGCCGGATGTGAGGGGAGTGATCCGGTGTGTGGAAGGGATGAAAGGGCAGAAGTGTGAATGACTCACGCGAAGCCGCGAAACCGCGAAGCCCAACATGGACAGGGCTGCGCTGCCGCGCAGCAATAGGTAGGGGCGCACTGTGTGCGTCCGGCTGCGCGGCAGCGCAGCCCTACCAAGTCCGTCGTTCGTCCAGCTCACCGGACTTCGCGGCTTCCCGGCTTCGCGTGAGCCCAATTGATTTGACCCCCGGTTCAACTCACACCCGGTCGAGCTGCGGCGCTTCGTGAGGTATCGGATGAGGGCTTCTTCGCCGTCGTCGGGAAAGTCTTCTTGAACCGCCAGGAAAAAACTTCGTTTCCTTCGTTTGCTTGGTGTATAAAACCTGTTTCCTATTTGCTACTGGGTGTGCGCTGGGGCCGGGCAGCGCAGCGGAACTGGTTCGTGACGCTTCGGTCAAACGTTCCCGTGAGAACTCCGTACGTTTCCGCCCCCAATTCTCCTGACGGAAAAAGGGTCCAGATCATCAGGTTGGCTCCGGCATCCGAGCCGCCATACTTGCCCGACTCCATCAGTTGCCAATCCACCAGGATCTGATTAACCCGATTCCTTTTCGTCCCCACATCGGTCGAATGCGCCACGTGAGGCCACCCGTCCTGGTGTCCGGAGACAATCACGCGCAGGTTAGGAATGTGCTTCACAAAACTCCACATTTGTTCCCCGTCGCATCCGTTGGTCAGACCGTAGCTCTGCGGCGTGTAGCCATCTCCTTTTGCGAGCGAATTGCGAGCGCCCGTCGGCATGAGGTAATTATGTGTGGCCATGATCACTGTGTAGTCCGGATAGGCAGCGCAGATGTTTGAAGCCCAGAGCAGGACATTGCCGCGGGGGCCAAACTCCAGGGCAAACAGCAGCAGTTTGAGTCCATTGTTAGAGATCAGGAGGTATGAATTCTCCGAGCCCGGGCTGTTCGTCAAAAAGCCCCCGTGCCACCAGCTCTTGCCGGTATATAAACTCTGCGGAAGATGTTTATTGAACGAGGTCAGCGCCCGTTCACTGCCGGGATGACTCATGGTATCATAGTCATGATTCCCGGCACAGAAAAGGAAGGGCGTGTTTGTCAGCAGGCCGATGCCTGGGGTCTTGGTGGCCCAGTCCGCCTCACTCCCGTTGTCCTGAATGATGTCGCCAAGATGTATCGCCGCCACAATATTCAGCGCGGCCCGGTTCGTCTCAATCCACGCGCACTGGGCCGAAAAACCGGAGGCGCTCAAGTACTGGCTGTCGGGAATGATAACGATCCTGACCGCGTCGGGCTGGAGCGGCTCGGCTCCAGGCGCGAGTAAACACCAGGCGATCAGCCATCCGATAATGAAGCTATTTTTCATCTGCTCTTCCTCCTTTATAAACTGTGCGGAGACATTTAATAGAGAATTCCCTGGGCCAAAACCTTCGTTTCCTTCGTTTGCTTGGTGTACAAAAGTTGTTTTTACAGGATTCTTTAAAGGAAAAGCGTTTAACAGAAGGTAACGAAGATAACGAAGGCTCAATCCAAATGAATGACTCACGCGAAGCCAGGAAGCCGCGAAGTCCGGTGAGCTGGACGAAAGACCAACATTGGTAGGGACATCGCTGCAGCGATGTCCCCGCCCGCGCATTAGCGGGCGGAACGGACAATCCCACGCGCCCAATCCACGCTCCGAATTGCGCCGCTTAACGCGGCACGGATAGCGCAGCAGCGCCATCCCTACCAAAAATCACATTTACGTGGTAGGGCTGCGCTGGGCGCAGCTGGACGCAATTGGGATCACAATGGGGGCAGTCTGAATCGGCAGGCCAAAACCCTTCGTTTCCTTCGTTTGCTTGGTGTACAAAACTCGTAGCCAAAATTGAGGTACCAGTTGATCTGTTCACCTCGCTTCGATATGGTCTTTCGGTGCCTGGCAGCCCACACACAGTCCCCCGCC
>DASRKU010000212.1:0-3460 GCA_035648815.1 Verrucomicrobiia bacterium
TTCGTCGAGGGCTCCGGAGAAAAGAGGCTCGGTTTCGAGGTGGCCATGCCAATTTCTCCACAGGCCCCTGCGGATTCAGGCGCAACAACGATGACTGGTGGCGCGGCAAACGCCGCCGCGCTCTTGCCGCCGCTTTGGAAAATGTTGCTGTACGCATTCATCGGCGGACTGATTCTCAACGTCATGCCCTGCGTTCTCCCGGTCATTTCCCTGAAAATTCTCGGCTTTGTTCGCGACGCGCAGAGTTCGCCGGCGCGAGTGCGCAGACTGGGATTGATGTACGGATTCGGAGTGCTCTTTTCGTTCCTGATCCTGGCCGGGATCGTGATTGGGTTCAAAGCCGCAGGGCACAGGGCAGGGTGGGGAATGCAATTTTCCAACCCGCACTTCCTGGTCGGCCTGACCGTTCTCGTCACATTGGTCGCTCTCAACTTGTTTGGTTTGTTTGAAGTCCAGCCCGGCGCGCGCATCCTCGACGCGGCGGGCGCCGCCAGCTCGAGGCATGGCGACTCAGGGGCCTTTTTCAACGGCATGCTGGCGACGGTCCTGGCCACTCCATGCACCGCGCCATACCTGGGCGCAGCTCTCGGATTCGCTTTCCTCCAGCCTCCTGCGGTCACCCTCCTGGTGTTCGTCATGGTGGCGATTGGACTGGCTCTGCCCTACGTGGTGCTGAGCTGGCAGCCGGCCTGGTTGAAGTTCCTGCCGCGGCCAGGACCCTGGATGGAACGGTTCAAGATCGCCATGGGATTTCCGATGCTGGCGACCGCCATTTGGTTGTGCAGTTTGACGGCGACGTTTTATGGAAATCGCGCATGGTGGCTCGGGTTGTTCCTGGTGATTTTGGCGCTCGCGGCATGGATTTACGGCGAATTCGTTCAACGGGGCAAATCCCGCCGCCCGCTGGCTGTCCTTGCGGTCCTCCTCCTGCTGATCGGCGGATACGCCTGGGCCATCGAAGGACAATTGCGCTGGACCGAACCTCTCGCAGATTCCGCCGCAACTGATTCGCTCCGGAAAAATCCTGATGGAATCGATTGGCAACGCTGGGATCCACGCGCGGTGGCGCACGCGCAGGAGGAAGGGCATCCCGTCCTTGTGGATTTCACGGCCGATTGGTGCCTTACATGCCAGGCCAATAAACGTATTGCCATGGATATTCCTTCCGTGCGCGCGAAGCTCAAGGAAATCGGGGCGGCGTCGTTTATCGGCGACTACACGAGGTTGCCGGAGGAGATGACTGCGGAATTGAACCGGTATGGCCGGGCCGGCGTGCCGCTCGTCCTTGTGTTTCCGCCCAAATCCGGCGAGCCCCCCATCGTGCTGCCCGAATTGCTCACGCCCGGCATTGTCCTGGATGCGCTGAACCGAGCGGTGAAGTGAAACTGCGGCGCTGACGAGCGCGCAGCGTATGGAGTGCGTCCGGTTTACCGGCGCTCTGGATTGGGACCGTGAGCGATACAAAATTTCACCTGCGGGGTTGCCGAATCCAAAGCGGCGCTGAAGCGCACGCACTCCATGTGCTGGCGCAATTATCCTGACCTATCGAATTCCGATTGCCCCGCAGCCATTCCCCCTGGTTGCACTTCTCGACTTCCTGTCTTATCCTTTGCACGGTTCACCGAAAATTTATGAAGCGAGCTATTGTTGTCTGCGCGTTTTTGGCTTTGGCGGGCACCGCCCTTGGCGCTGCCGAGATTGGCCAGCCGGCGCCGGACCTTACGGCCACGGATATCTATGGCAAGACCGTCCGCTTGAGCGATTACAAAGGGAAAATTGTTGTTCTCGAATCCTACAACCAGGACTGCCCGTTCTGTCATAACCATTACCAGAGCGGCGCCATGCAGGAACTCCAGCGCGATCTCGCGGCCAAGGGAGTCGCCTGGCTGCTCGTGGATTCCGTCAATCGCAAGAACTCCAGTTATCGAACTCCCGAACAGGCCCGCAAGGAATTGACGGACCAGAAAATGACGGTCACAGCGTGGATCGAGGACAACTCCGGCCAGGTGGGCAGTGCTTACGGAATGCGAACGACCCCCCACATGTTTGTCATCGATAAGAATGGGACTCTTGTTTACAACGGAGCCATTGATGATCGGCCAATTCCTTCGGGCGATCCCCGCTCCGCGCACAATTATGTCCGCGCCGCCATCGACCAACTCCTCGCCGGCGAAAAAATTTCCGTCCCGCAAACGAAGCCCTATGGCTGCGCCGTAAAATACGGCAGTTAGCTTCCTCTCGACCCTCGACCCTCGACCCTCGACCGTCTTGCTCACCAGTGCAACCAGAGGGCCAGGGCAGGGGCGACGAGGAGGCTGGGGAGATAATCGGTGACCTCGATTTTGCGCCATTGCATCATAAGCAGCGCGATGCAAAAAAGGAGCATACCGCCGGTGGCATTCAGCGGATCTATCAGCGAGTGGGCCACGAGCCAGGGTTCGGCAAAGCGCGCGCAGAGCAGCGTTACAGTTCCCTCCAGGACGAGCACAGGCACGACTGAGAAGATCACGCCGGCGCCGAACATGGAAATGAAGCCCATTGTCGCCAATCCATCCATGAACGCCTTGGCTGCGAGCGGCAGAAAATATCCTGACACGCCATCCTGGATGGCTCCGATGATACCGAGTGGGGCGGCGCAGAACAGAGCGGTGCAAACCAAAAATCCCTTGTAGAAGCGGTCGGGGTCGTCAGGTTTGGCGGCGCTGATCCGTTCGCGGGCATAGCGGCCCAGGCGGTTGGAGGCTTTCTGGAGGCGCAGGAGTCGTCCGGCGAGTTTTCCCAAAACGAGCGCGAGCAGGATGATGCCCAGGTGTTTGAGGAGATGGGCCATGCTGCCATTTAAGCTGATCCAGGTGAGCCGAAGCCCGCAAAACGCCGTAAATGCCGCCAGGGCAAGTTTTGAAAAATTCTGGTTGCCGGCAGAAAAGGGCGTCTTGCTCAAGCCGAGGACGCCGCCGGCGACGATCCCGGCCGCGTTGAGGAGTGTGCCAGTTCCAATCACCCGCTGACTCAATCATCCCCGGGGCGAAGTTCAAAGCGCAAAATGGCGAGCGTTTGAATCTTGAAATGAACCGGGCAAGTTCTTATGGTCGCCTCATGAAAGGAATTTCTTTTGTTGTCGCCGCGGTTCTGTTGGTGGCGCCCGGAAGGTTGCGGGCCCAGGACGCGGCGGTTGAGGAACGTTTGAACAAGCTGAGCGCGCAGATTCAGGATCTGAATGAGGCGAAGGACGCCCTGAACAAGCGGATGGAGGAGTTGACCAAACTGGCCAGGGAATTGCAGGACCAGCAAAGCAAACCCAACGCGAGTTATGCCGCCCACGAGGACCTGAAGCAACTGGCCGCCAAACTTCAGGAAGTGGACAAGAAACGACAGGAGGACAACGAGCTGATTTTGAAAAAAATCGAGGGGCTCGGCAAAACCCTGAGCAGCCCCGCCAAAACGTATTCCGCCCCCAAAC
>DASRKU010000213.1:0-2765 GCA_035648815.1 Verrucomicrobiia bacterium
GCAAGAAAGCCCTGCCGGAACGCCGCCTCCTCCGGACAGCCGATCTTCACCCCCTGCCGCTTTTCTATGGTTTGCACATAGGCCGAAGCTTCATGCAGGCTGCTGCTCGTCCCGGCATCCAGCCACGCAAAACCCCGATGCAACACGTGCACCCGCAATTGCCCCCGCCGCATGTATTCCACATTGACGTCCGTGATCTCCAGCTCGCCTCGCGCCGAAGGATTCAGCGCCTTGGCAATGGCAACGACGTCATTGTCATAAATGTATAGCCCCGGAACCGCATAGTTGCTCTTGGGCGCCTTGGGCTTTTCCTCGATCGAAATGGCGCGGCCATCAAAGTCGAACTCCACCACGCCATACCGCTCGGGGTCATTGACGTGATAACCAAAAATCGTGGCGCCCGACTTGAACTCCGCAAAGGCCTTGTGAAAACCGTCCCCGCCGTAAAACACATTGTCGCCAAGGATCAGCGTGACGCTGTCCTTGCCAATGAAGGGTGCGGCGATCAGGAACGCCTGGGCAATGCCCGCCGGCTTGGGCTGCTCACGATAATCGATACTCAAGCCCCACTCGCTGCCGTCCCCGAGCAACTGCCGGAATCGGGGCAGATCCTGGGGCGTGGAAATCAGGCAAAATTCCCGAATCCCTCCCTCGATCAGGGTGGTCAGGGGATAATAGACCATCGGTTTGTCATAAACCGGTTGCAACTGTTTGCTCGCCACGAGCGTCAGCGGGAACAGGCGCGAGCCCGCACCACCAGCGAGGATAATGCCTTTCATCGTATAGAAAATACGAATAGCCGGGGTCGGAGAGCAAGATGCAAGTCTGGTGGAGGGCTCCCGAGCTCCAGACAAGCGCGCTAGCGTCCTGGAGTGCGCCCAGCCCTCTGGCGCTTTTTTTGATCCAACCCATACGCAACAGCTGCTGCTTACGCGATGGTTACCTCTGGCGCCCTCCAAAGCGGTAGAGGTCTACCGCACTCCAAAACCTGGCGGAAGTTCCTGAGCTCCGGACTCCGGTCACGGCGCGCGCCCAGCGAGAGCCGACGAACTTTTAAGTCCTCCCGCAGGCGGGGGAGATCGAAAGCTTTTCCAGAAGCGGAAGGGAAGCAGACCGAGAAGGATGATGGCGACCTGGCTGCCGATAAAAAGCATGAGCCAGTGGAAAGCGGCTTCCATGAAGCCATAGGAATGCAGGCCGATGCCGAGCATGTTCACGCCGAACCAGGAAAAGCTTGTCACGATATTGCCGAACACGGCGAGATTCATTATGCCGCGGTCGCGGACCAGCCCGCCCCAGCGCGCGTGCAGGATGATGGCATTCCAAAGCACAATCAGCAGAGCGCCGTTTTCCTTGGGATCCCAGCCCCAGAAACGTCCCCAGGATTGGTCGGCCCAGATGCCGCCCAGGACGGTGCCGATGAAGCTGAAGAGCGTGGCAAAGCAGACGATGCCATAAACCATTTTCGTCAGCGCCTTGCCGATGGGGATTGGAGCGCCCGCGGCCCGGGTTGAGGGGAGCGGCTGGGAGAGCAAGGGCGTGAATAGACCCAGCAGGATGTAAAGAATGGCGAGCAGGCCGGCGACGAATGTGGAGGCGTATCCCAGGGTCACGACCACGACATGAGTCGCGAGCCAGAAATTGGTGTCCAGGACCGCGCGGAGCATTTCCATGGTATCTCCGGACAGTGCCAGGTTGTGCGCGATGACGAGCGTGATGAATCCCATTAACGATGCGGCGAGGTTGCCGATCCCGACGCGGTAAACTCTTTCGAGGATGAGCCCCAGGGCGACAGAGCCCCAGCCGATGAAGATGGCGGAGGAGTACAAGTTTGTGACCGGCGGCCGGCCTTCGAGGACCATGCGGTAGCCCAGGCCCACGGTATGGATGACAAAGGCAAAGGCGATCAGCCAGAAGGCCGAGCGGCGGAGCGATTCGGAAACAGCGGGCAATGTCGCCAGCGTCAGCACCGCGACGATGCCCAGCAGAAACGCTGTGACATAAATCACCATGGCTTTGTAAAACGCCTGGAACCCGTTGTAGAAAAACTCATGAGAGGCCTTGGATGCGGCGCGGGAGTAATGGGCGCCCAGCCATTGGCGGTAGTCTGACAGGGCCTTGTTGAATTTTTCGGGGCTGTCCTGGCGGTAGGCCGAAACCATGGATGCATAAAAGCCGATCGCCGGAGGAAACTCTTCGCCGCGCACAGATTCGGTGAGGGCGACGCCCAGGTTTTTCCAATCGTCACGCGCAGCCTCTGGGCGCGAGGCAGGAACGGCCAGCAGGTAAGCGAATTTCCCCATTTCCTGGTAGCCTGACAAAAACCGGACGAGCTGGTCGTAGGCGGCCTGGTCAAATTTCCTGCCGGCTTCGCTCGCCTGAATGGCCGCCACTCCCGGGGTGATGGACTTCCGGTATGCTTCGAGCTCCGCGGCAAAATCGTCCGAACCCGGCGGCCGCAAACTCACCGCCAGGCGCTCGTACATCGAGAGCCCTTCATAAAGCTTGATCAGTTGCTTTTCAAACACCGTGCGCTTGTCCGCATCGGAGGTCTTGTCCTCCTCGCGCTTCAGAATGCGCCCGCCCTGCTCCATGATCTCGCCGTACTGCGGCCGAAGCTGGTTGAATGAAAAATATTTCTCGTTCTCCGGCAGTTTGATCATCCCGATCAACTCCAGGTTGTCGATCCGGAAGATCTTGAGATCGTCGGCGCGTTCCGGCTTCATCAACACCGCAAGCAGCCACTCGGCAGCGGGCATTTCCCG
>DASRKU010000214.1:0-5559 GCA_035648815.1 Verrucomicrobiia bacterium
GTCGAATCCATAGATTATGACGATGACCTGGGTGAGCCCAACTGGGTGAGCTGGGATTTGACTGCGGGCGATATCGGCTCGAGCGGACGCTCACCCGATTTTTTCACTGATACCACCTTGCCGTCGGGCTTTTATCAGGTCTTGCCTGGCGACTACAGCGGTTCTGGATTCGATCGCGGGCACATGTGTCCCTCGGCCGATCGCACCGACAACACGACGGACAACGACCTCGTTTTCTACATGTCGAACATCATTCCCCAGGCCCCGGACAACAATCAGGGCGTGTGGGCAGATTTTGAGAGCTATTGCCGTTCGCTGGCCCAGGGCGGAAATGAACTTCTGATCATTTGCGGACCGAGTGGATTTACCGGTTCCCGCATTTTGCCCAGCTTGGCGGCGGCTATTCCCGCGTACACCTGGAAGATTGTTGTGGTAGTTCCTCCAGGCGCCGGCACGGCGTTAAGCCGGATAACTGGCGCCACCCGGACGATAGCTTTGAAAATTCCGAACACAAATGGAGTGAGCAGCGTCTGGCAAAATTTCGTTACTTCCGCCAGCCAGATCGAGGTCGATACCGGCTTCTCCTTTTTCACGTCCCTGCCACCCGAAATCGCCTCGAGCTTGCGCAGTAAGGTGGACGGTCAGAACAATCTGGCGCCTGTCATCACCGGCTTTTCGCCTTCAACCGGTGCGGTGAATGGCATTGTTGTCGTCACCGGGACCAACTTTAGTTCGGCTGCGAGCGTCACGTTCAATGGCGTCAGCGGCCAATTCAGCCTGGATTCCCAAACACAAATCTCCGCAGTCGTTCCCACCAACGCAACGACAGGCACAATCAGCGTCACTACGCCCGGCGGGACCGCAATCAGTAGCAACAGCTTTGTCGTGACCAACTCGGCGGCCGACTTGGCCATCGCGCTGGCCCATACCGGCAATTTCGCCCAAGGCGACTCCAGCGACACCTACACCATCACAATCAGGAATGTCGGCACATCCACTTCGAGTGGAGAGATCACGGTGAGTGAAATTCTTCCGGCCGGTCTTACAGCTACAGCGATGAACGGATTCGGCTGGACAGCGGATCTGCAGACTCTGACATGCACCCGATCGGATGCCTTGGCCGGCGGGGCCAGTTATCCGGCGATCACAGCCACCGTAGCCGTGTCTTCAAACGCGCCCAGCACGGTCACCAATATCACAACTGTCAGCGGAGGCAGCGATGCGAACCCAGACAACAATTACGCCGACGATTTAACAATCATCAATGCAGCCGGCGACGTCGGCCAGACGGTTACCTTGCTGGGTTGGGATGTGAGAAGCCTTTCGGGAGGCAGTGGCAACTACGGCATTTCCCCATTGCCGCCTGCGATCATTGCGCCAAACATTATCAGTAGCGGGCTGGTGCGGGGGTCCGGCGTCGGAACCAGTGGCACCGCTGCAGCGCGCGCATGGGGCGGCAACGCTTTTACGGCTTCTTCGAGTTCCGCGGCCGTCAGCGCAAATCAGATCATCACCGTCAGCACAGTCGTCAATACCGGATACACCGTGTCCTATACGTCCATTCCCAGATTCGACTACCGGAGATCCTCGACCGGTCCTGCCACGGGTGTGCTGCAGTACCAGGTTGGCTTGGGCTCCTTCAACGATGTCACAGCGTTGGCTTATCCGGCAAACACCAGCAGCGGCGGATCCTTGGCGCCGATCAATCTTTCGGGGATTTCTGACCTTCAGCATGTCGGTGCAGGGACCAATGTCACTTTCCGAATCGTGAATTATGGAGGTGGATCTGCGGGCACATGGTACGTTTTTGATGTAGCCGGCACCCCGGCCCCTGATCTGGTTTTGCAAGGTATTGTCTCACCGGTCCTGATCTTGACACCTGTTGAATCCTGGAGAATGCAATGGTTCGGAACAACCAACAACAGCAGCACCGCAGCCGACTCGGCCGTGATCACTAGCGACGGTATCCCGAATCTGGTGAAATACGCCTTCGGCCTTGACCCACTCGTTCCGGCGCAGAGCCCCGTCGTCTGTGACATTAGCACCGGCTGGCTCAGGCTGAGCGCACCAAAGAACCCGAACGCCACAGACATAACCTACATCGTGGAAAGCACCGACAATCCAGGCAGTCCGTGGACAACGAATGGGGTCGTTAAGGATCAAGACACGGCGACTTTTCTGCAAGTTCATAGCGAACCAGCCGTAGCCTCCTCAACTAGCCGCTTCATGCGACTAAGGATAACGCGGCACTAGACGTCCGAAGGTAATCGAGAGTTTCGCCGAGGGTGAATTCTACTTGCCGCCTTTGGTCCCATTCCTGGCCGACTGTCGCAGCGCTTTCCGAATTCGCGCCGTGCTGCGCGCGACCTCTTGCGCAGACTCCCTGGTTGTGGCGGATGAAAGACTGCCAACTCCAGTTTGCGAGAAATGCGGCTCGGGCTTGTGGCGGTGATTGTTCGCCATCGCCTCCTTCAGCGCCTCTGCCGGAGTCGCGTGCTTGAGGAGATCTGTGCGAACTTTCATCGCGCATACGTTTCCCTATTTTTAAGGTTTCGACGATCTCAATGATTCATCCGCCGCACCGGCATGGGCGGCTGCGTTTCAAGTCCAGCCTGGGTTTGAACGGGTGCGTCGCTCCCGGGTGTAAGGTAGGGCGCGTCACTCCGTGCGCGCAGCAGTTCTGCCGCCGGGAAACGGTGCGCGGAGTGACGAACCCTGCCTCCAACTGAGGCAGGGGAATGTGTGGAGCAGTGCTTGCGAGACTGATGCCGCTGGATTATTCTCTTTGCCATGAAACTTCGGCTGGTTGTGGAACACGATCCTGAGGCCAAACGCTGGTCGGCTGTTTTTCCGGAACTACCAGGGTGCGCTTCCGCCGGTGACATGGAGGAAGAAGCCGTGCGCAACGCGAAGGAAGCCTTGGAGCTGTGGTTCGAGCCGTCGCCGGAGCCGCTGCCCGCCGGGGCCAAGGTGCTGGAAGTCGCGCTCAAGTGAGCGAACGCTTTCCAGTTTGCAGCGCCAAAGATGTTATTCGGGTCTTGCGCCGCAAAGGATTCAGCATGGTCAGCCAGAAAGCGGTCATTTTCCTCATCAGCCTCGCCGCCGCCTGCGCCCAAGCAGACCCTGGCTTCCAGCCCGTCACACCCAGGGTTTCACAAAAGCAGTCGCCCGCGGCCATTCTCGCCACGATGAAGAAAGTTGCGGACTGGCAGATCGCCCAGCCGCTGGTTCATCCTGCTGATGATTGGACCTACGGCGCCTGCTACGCCGGCCTCACCGCGCTCAGCGCCATCGCCGATGATCCGAAGTATCACAATGCCCTCCTGGAAATGGGCTCCCGGCAGCAATGGAAACCCGGGTTGCGCACCTATCACGCCGATGACCATTGCGTCGCCCAAACCTACCTGGACCTTTACCTTCAACACCGCGACCCCGCCATGTTGGAGCCGATTCGCCAGGAATTTGACCTGATCCTCGCGCACTCCAAAACCAACAGCCTGCGTTTCGTCACCGACGCTTCCGCGGAACGTTGGACCTGGTGCGACGCGCTGTTCATGGGCCCGCCAACCTGGGTGCGGCTCTACAATGCCACCGGTGACAATCGTTACCTGCAATACATGGACCAGGAATGGCGCGCGACCTGGGAATCCCTTTATGATCGGACCGAGCACCTCTTTTTCAGAGACAGCCGATATTTCACCCAGCGCGAGGCGAACGGAAAGAAGATCTTCTGGAGCCGCGGCAACGGCTGGGTGCTGGCCGGCCTGGCGCGCATGCTCCAAAACTTTCCGCCGGATTTCTCCGGCCGCGGTTTTTACGAACAACAGTTCAAAGACATGGCGGCCAGGATCGCCTCGCTCCAACAGAATGACGGATTGTGGCGCTCCAGCCTGCTGGATCCGGAGTCCTATCCGTCCAGGGAGACCAGCGGTTGCGGCTTCCACACCTTTGCCCTCGCATGGGGCGTCAATCGCGGCCTGCTGGACGCCGCGTCCTACGAACCTGTGATCCGCAAAGCCTGGAAAGGGCTCGTCAACTGCGTCACCCCCGATGGCAAACTCGAACACGTCCAGCCGATCGGCGCCGATCCCAAAACATTCGATCCCGCGCACTCTGATGTATTCGGCGTAGGCGCTTTCCTGCTGGCGGGCAGCGAAGTTTACCGGCTCGCCCTGGCCGGGGCGCCGGCCCCCCGCATACTGCGCATTCATGCCTCAACGCATGGATGACTTTGCCTGGGAGAATGACCGGATCGCCTTCCGCGCTTACGGCCCCGCGCTGGAACGAAGCGGCGAAATCAGCAGCGGCATCGATGTCTGGGTCAAACGCACGCGGCGGCCGGTGATTGAAAAATGGTATTACAACGCCAACTACCACGAGGATCTCGGCGAAGGACTGGACATGTACAAAGTCGGGCCCAGCCGGGGTTGCGGCGGCAGTGGGATCTGGCGCAGCAATAACCTCTACGTCGCGAAAAATTTTCTCACGTGGCACATCGTTCAATGCGGCCCCTCCCGGATCACCTTTGAACTCACGTATGCCCCGTACAATGCCGGCGGCGTTACAGTCCGGGAACGAAAACGCATCTCCCTGGAATCGGGTTCCAACCTCAACCGCATTGAAACACTCATGGATTGGGACTGGAGCGGACCCGAGCGGCTCACTCTGGCTGTCGGCATCGTCAAGCGCCCGGGAGCGGAATCGGTCGACTTCGCAAACGACAATTCCTGGATGTCCTACTGGGAACCCGCCCAGGCCGAAAATGGAGCGATCGGCTGCGGCGTCATCATGACTTCCCCTTCGCGCAGAAGGGACACCGTCGATCAGGCCTTCCTGCAAACGAGTATTGGACGCGGTCAACCATTGGTGTACTACGCAGGGGCGGGATGGACGCGGAGCGGGGATTTCCCGAATCGGGATGCCTGGGTTCGCTACGTTTCGCGCGTTGCCGAAAAAATCAAATGAACATGCAAATCCGCTCCTCTCCGAACCAAACGGACTATTCAAAACTCAACACAGAGGAATTACGATCTGCTTTTTTAATCCAGTCCCTGTTCACCCCAGGCAAAGTCGAGTTGGTTTATACCGATGCGGACCGAGCGATTGTCGGCTCCGTCGTGCCATCGGCCGGCGCGCTGGCCCTTGCTGCCGATGCTGAATTGCGGGCTGAATATTTCTGCGAACGCAGGGAACTCGGAATCCTGAATATTGGAGGTTCCGGCACCGTGGAAATTGACGGCACGTCGTACGGGCTTTCCAAACTCGATTGTCTCTACGCCGGCCGCGGCAGCCGCAAGATTTCCTTTGCCAGCCGGGACCCGGGCCAAGCCGCGGCCTTTTATCTCCTGAGCTACCCAGCTCACACGGCCCATCCGACGACCCATGCGCGTCTCCAGGATGCCTCTCCTGTGGAATTGGGAAGCCCCGCCGACGCCAATCGGCGCACGATTTACAAATACATCCATCCGGGCGGGATGAAGAGCTGCCAATTGGTCATGGGATTTACCCGGTTGCAGGAAGGCGCCGTCTGGAACACCTTGCCCCCGCATACCCACACCC
>DASRKU010000215.1:0-9402 GCA_035648815.1 Verrucomicrobiia bacterium
ATGGTGTTCTTCGATATCACCGCCACAGCCCACGGACGGACCAGCATGGTGGACGTCATCGAACGGGCCGCCGATCAATGCTTTATGCCGCTGACGGTCGGTGGCGGCATTCGCTCTCTAGACGATATGTATACCATGCTGCGGGCCGGGGCGGACAAAACCAGCATCAACTCCTCAGCACTGGCGAATCCGGATTTGATTCGCGCGGGAGCCGAAAAATTCGGCAGCCAGTGCATTGTCGTTTCCATTGATGCCAAAAAGGTGGCGCCCGACAAATGGGGTGTCTTTTCCCACGGCGGCCGCAAGGAAACCGGCCTCGATGCAGTCGAGTGGGCCCAACGCGCCGTGTCACTGGGCGCCGGCGAACTGGTGCTTAATAGCATCGATGCCGATGGCACTCGCGCGGGCTTTGACCTGGTCATTACCCGCCGCATCAGCGAATCGGTCGGCGTTCCAGTCGTGGCCAGCGGCGGCGCCGGGAGCCTCGAACATATGGCCGAGGTGCTGATCGACGGAAAAGCCGACGCCGTGTTGGCAGCGAGCATCTTTCACTTTGGCGACTATACCGTGGGGGATGTGAAGCGCTACCTTAACAGCCGCGGCATTCCCGTGAGAATGAATTTATGAATGATTGGACTCAATCCCGATGGCTGCCGGTCGTCATGCTGACCGCTTCAAATATCTTCATGACCATCGCCTGGTATGGACATCTCAGGTTCAAATCCAAAGCCCTCTGGGCGGTGATTCTGGTCAGTTGGGGCATCGCCTTCTTCGAGTATTGCCTCCAGGTGCCCGCCAACCGGTGGGGCAATACAGTCTATTCCGCCACGCAACTCAAGATCATCCAGGAAATCATTACGCTCGTGGTCTTCTGCGCCTTTGCCGCGCTGTACCTGCACGAACGCATCCGCTGGAATCACCTCGCCGCCTTTGCTTGCGTCCTCGCCGCCGTCGTCTTTGCCTTCCTGCCCGGCACAACCCGATAAGCCAGACGGGTATGATTAAAACTGGGTGAGAAGTGAAGGCACTCGCTGTTGGAGGAGCGCGGCTGTGTTTGGAGGAGCGCAGCGACGACAAACCAGCCGCAGCAGGCTCGATCCATCCAGTGCGCTTAGGCGTTCCGACATGCTGCGGCTGGTCTTCGACACAGCCGCGCTCCGCGCAGGCGACTGCGTCCCTCACCCACTGCTAATCACACCCAAACCAGCCCCTCCCAGATTCGGCTTTGTGTCCGCATGTTTTTGTGCTGTAGTATCTGGACACATGAGTTTTCACGACTTATTAAAGTACGACGCCAAGGGCCTGATCCCCGCCATCATCCAGGAACAGAAAACCGGACGCGTCCTGATGATGGCCTGGATGAACCGCGCTTCGCTCGAACAATCCATCGCCACCGGCAAAACCCACTTCTGGAGCCGATCGCGCCAAAAGTTCTGGATGAAAGGCGAAACCAGCGGACACACACAAGCCATCAAGAACATCGCTTGCGATTGCGATGGAGATACCCTCCTCATCCAGGTCGAGCAAATCGGGGCCGCCTGTCACGAAGGCTACAAATCGTGCTTTTTTCGAGCCCTGCCCGAAAGCGGCGGCGAATGGGCCGTCACAGAACCGCAATTGATTTCGCCCGAAAAGGTGTACGGGCGCAAATAAAGCTTTATGGATGAAGTCGCGACATTTGCCAGCCGCACGTACACGCTCTGCTTTGTTTTAATTTTCGTGGCCCGTGCCATGGATTTCCTCAGCACATGGATCGCGACTCCGAATCTTGTGCTGGAAGGCAATCCCATCGCCAAGAAGCTCGGCTGGCGCTGGGGCATCCCGCTGAACCTCGCCGCCTGCTTTGGCCTCGCATTCTGGCCAATTTCAGCCGTTGCCGTGAGCACCTGCAGCATCCTGGTCGCCGCTCGCAATTTCCAATCCGCCTGGCTCATGCGCTCCCTGGGCGAGGAAATCTACCGGGATTGGCATGTCGCCCGCATCCAGGAAACCCGCATCACCCTGTACCTCCTGTGCCTGGCAGGCAATACTCTCCTCACCGCGGCTGTGGGTGTGGCCGTCATCCACTTCAGCCAGCGCGATCTCATCCCCTTCGCCATCGGCTTGGGCATTATCGCTTACGCCGCCGCCGTGGCCCTCTATACCTTGATCGCTGTGTGGCGCCTGCGCCGATCCGCGGACCACAACCTCAAGCTCAATGTGTGCTCCAACAACTTTATCAACGGGAACTGCGGCGCAAAACCTTTCCTGCGCGGCGCCTGCGCGCCACAGGACCAGCGTCCCCCAACAGCTTGACGCCCCAACAGCGCCCTCATGTACTCACCCAACCTTGAAGAATTCCTGCGATTGGCAGCGCATGGAAACCTCGTCCCCGTCATACGCCGCCTCCTGGCCGATATCGAGACCCCCCTTTCCGCCTATCGCAAAATTCGCGGCGCCGACGAATCGTTTCTGTTCGAATCGGTCGAAGGAGGCGAACACCTGGGACGCTATTCCTTTGTCGGATGCAACCCCCGCTCCGTGATCCGCCAGGAGGGCAGCCGCGTCTCCGTCCTGGAAAATGGAAAACTGCTCGAGGCTTTCGAGATCGCCCCTCCCCAGCCTGGCACTGCCGATCAAAGTCCCGCGCGCGTCCGCGATGGATTGGAAGTGGTGGAACGCGTGATGAAGAAATACCGCCCCGTTGCCGTCCCGGGTCTGCCGCGGTTTACCGGGGGCGCCATAGGATTCATCGGCTACGAGTTCATTCATGATATCGAGCCCGTTGTCCCGCGCCCGCCCCGAAATGACCTGGGCACCCCAACCCTCTACTTTCTGATCGCGGATGAGCTTCTGATTTTCGACCGCGTCGCCCAGACAATCACTGTCCTGGTGAATGCCGTGCTCGAGGATGCAGCCAGCCCGGCTGAAGCCTACGAAAATGCGGTGGCTGAAATTGAACGGCTCGTCGCTCTGCTCGAGCAACCCACCGAACACCATCCCGTCAGCGTGCCGGCCGTAATGCCGTCCATCGATTTCGATTCAAATGTGCCTCGGGAAAAATTTTCAGCCAATGTCCTGAAGGCGAAGGAATACATCCGGGCCGGCGACATCATTCAGGTGGTGGGCTCCCAGCGGTTCTCGACCCCGGTCACGGCGTCGGCTATCGACGTGTACCGCGCCGCCAGATCCATCAATCCCTCCCCCTACATGTTCCTGCTGGAACTGGCCGGCTTTTCCCTGGTGGGCGCCTCGCCCGAAATCCACGTCCGTTGCGAAGATCGCAGGGTGGAGATTCGTCCCATTGCCGGCACCCGCCGCCGCGGCAAGAGCGCCGAGGAAGACACCGCCCTGGAAAAGGAACTCCTGGACGATCCCAAGGAACGCGCGGAGCACGTGATGCTGGTGGACCTGGCGCGCAATGACCTTGGCCGCGTTTGCGATTTCGGCACCGTGCAGGTTAAGGAATTGATGATGATCGAGCGGTACAGCCATGTCATGCACATCGTTTCGGAAGTCGAAGGAAAGCTCTCCGGCGAGCGCACTCCCTATGACCTGATGCGGGCCACCTTCCCCGCGGGCACGCTCAGCGGGGCGCCCAAGATTCGCGCCATGCAGATCATCTCCGAATTGGAACAAACCGCCCGCGGACCCTATGGTGGCTGTGTTGGTTATTTTTCCTTCAACGGCAACCTCGATTGCTGCATCACCATCCGCACCGCGCTCCTCAAGAACGGCCGTGCTTTCGTCCAGGCCGGAGGCGGCTGGGTGAACGATTCCACTCCCGAGGGCGAGTACCAGGAAACCGTGAACAAAGCCAAAGCCATGCTCGCCGCCGTCAGCCTCGCCCAAACTTTCCAGCCGACCTCCTGACCTGTCTGTGCTGTTCCGTTGCATCAACACCGCACTCTAATCACTTTTGCTGATTTTTGAGGGGTTATTACCCATCCCACCTTTTGTCCCATATGGGACGAAAGTTGGACGTGCTTGGCCCTGCTAACCCACGATCGCTCTGGTTTACTGGGTTATTTTGATTTTGTCTGAGTTCCACCTTTTGTCCCATATGGAACAAAAGGTGGACATGGTCATCAGCTTGGTTGATGTTTTCAAAACGGCAAAAGGGGCCCGGGGATGCAGGCAAAATGGACTGGCTCGGCGCGTTTAGGCATTTGGATCCGAGCGCTTGACAGGGTGGAAGCAAGGGGGTACCTATATTTCGTCTTGTGGCGAAATATAGGCGTGGAGACCCGGCCGACGGGCGAGGGCGCCGCGCAGGCCGCAATGACATCGTTGAAATTATGAATAAATCAAACGTTGGTGAGGAAGCCGAGGCGGTGCGGGCAGCGGGGTTGACGGAAATCCGCCTCAATGCAAAGAAGGATTATTTGGATGCGATGACGGACTGGAAGGATCCCTTGTATGTAGAAATCCTGCAGCATCTCCCGCCGGGAGCCAAAGCGAGCGATTACGTAACCAGCCTGGAATTGTCGGCCAGAAAGACGGCCGCCGCGGCGGCAAAGTGCTGCCGATAGCGTGCTGTAATAATTGGGCTCAACAGTCGAACGGCGCACTGAACAAAACCCTCACCCCAGCCCTCTCCCGTCGGACGGGAGAGGGAGAGTCGGTCGACGCGTTCGTTGCTATCACATCGTCAAATCATCCAACGCGTCAGAATGGTCCACCCTCTCCCGTCGGACGGGAGAGGGGCGGGGTGAGGGTTGGCTTCAAATCCAGGAACTGAAAGTCAGCACTGTAACAACACACCAGCTTGATCATGCTGATGGTGGATCATCAATCACGGAAGTGGAAAAAAGGTTGTCTTGAGGCAACGAACCTTTAGTTTGAAGCCGCAGGACATGAAAACGTTTGCCGAACTGAATTTCCCCGGTCGATTAATTGCGGTTGAGGGACTGGATGGATCAGGCAAGTCCACACAAATTTACCTGCTGAAACGCTGGTTGGAAGCGGAGGGGGTGCGGGTATATTTCAGCGAGTGGAATTCGTCCGAGCTGGTGAAGTCAGCGACCAGCAAAGGCAAGAAGCGGGAGCTGCTGACCCCGAACACGTTCAGTTTGATTCACGCGACGGATTTCGCCGATCGCTATGAACGCCATCTTTTGCCGCTGCTGCGGGCGGGGTACGTCGTGCTTTGCGACCGGTATATTTTCACGGCGTTTGCGCGGGACGTGGTTCGGGGTTGTCCTCCCGCATGGGTCCGGGGGATTTACAATTTCGCGGCGTTGCCGGACCTGACGTTTTTTTTCAAAGCCGACCTGGAAGTCTCGCTCAACCGCATTTTGGATGGCAGGCCCAAACTGAAATTTTTCGAAGCGGGCATGGATCTGCGCTTATCGGGTGATTTGTATGAAAGTTTCAGAATTTTCCAGGGCCGGATACTCGAGCAATACCTGGCGATGAGCACGGAGTTTGATTTTATCGTGATTGACGCCAACCAGAGGGTGGAAGCGCAGCAGGCGATTGTGCGGCAGTTGATCAGCCAGCGCCTGGATCTTGCCCGGTTCAAGCGCCGCAGCCCATTGCCGCTGCCGCCGCCGGTGCGCCGGTATGAAAAGGCCTTTGAGATCGATGAAGAGCCTGTGGAATGAAAGCGAGAACTCAGCCTGACATTGTGATCCCCAAACCCGGCCGCCGCCGGTTTTACGGACACGGGATTGCGGGCGTGCAACTGGAGGAACTGGTTGGGAAATTGATTGTGGTGGAGGGAGCGGACGGGTCGGGTCGTTCCACACAAATTGCGCGCCTGGTCGAGTGGCTGGAGACGACGGGTCACGCGACGGTGCAAGTGGGGCTGAAGCGTTCGACGCTGGTCAGCGCGGAACTGGAGCGGGCGCAGGAAGGCAATATTTTAAGCCGCACGACGCTGAGTTTATTTTACGCGACCGATTTTGCAGACCAGTTGGAGAACATCATTCTTCCGGCGCTCAAGGCGGGATTTATCGTGCTGGCCGACCGTTATATTTACACGCTGATGGCGCGCGACATGGTGCGGGGTATGGACGAACCCTGGCTGAAGAATCTGTATGGCATCGCGCTGGAGCCCGACGCGGTATTCTACCTGAGCGTGGAGCCGCAGGAACTGGTTCAGCGAAACCTTTCCAAGAGCGCCACGCTGGATTACTGGGAGAGCGGCATGGACCTGGGCCTGTCGCGCGACCTGTTCGACAGCTTCGTCAAGTATCAGACTTCGACGCAGGCAGCGTTCCGGCAGCTTCAGAAAAGCTATGGTTTTACGATCGTGGACGGCAATCGATCCGTTGATGCCGTGAACGGGGAATTTCGGAAGAAGATTATGGCGGTTCTGGCAGGGAAGTGAGCCCAAAAAACCCTCACCCTAACCCTCTCCCGTCCGACGGGAGAGGGAACAGGAGCCAACGCTTTGGATTGAACTTTGCGATCGTTTGCAACCAACGCGTCAACCGTTTCTCCCTCTCCCATCGGATGGGAGAGGGCCGGGGTGAGGGTTGTTTGTTCAACCTTGGGCTTCGGATGTTGGATGTTCACTCTTGGGGACGAGCCGTCCCCACTCCTCGGAGCGGCAAACCGAGGTTCTTCAACACACGCACGGTGGAGGCCGCTTTGTTGAGCGTATAGAAATGGATTCCAGGGGCGCCGGCGCGCAAAAGCTCCCGGCATTGCCTGGTGGCATACTCAATCCCGAACTTCGCCACAGCCGAATCATCCTCGCCCAATTCATCCAGCTTTTTTCCGAGCGCCTCGGGAATGCGCGCCCCGCACATGGCGGTAAAGCGCTTGATCTGCGCCGCGCTCGATATGGGAATGATTCCGGGGACCAGCGGGACTTTCACGCCGTGCCGCCGCGTCATGTGATCGCGAAATTCAAAAAAATCGGCATTGTCGAAAAAGAGCTGCGTGAGCACGAAGTCGGCTCCGGCATTGATTTTATTTTTCAAATGAAGCCAGTCGGCGTGCTTGCCTTCCTTGCAGGCAACGTGGCCTTCGGGAAACCCGGCGACGCCGATGGAGAAATCGTCAAACTCGCGGATGAACTCAACGAGCTGATTGGAGAACTCAAATCCGCCGGGGGTGGGGATGAATTCGCCCCCGCCCGGAGGATCGCCCCGCAAGGCCAGGACATTGCCAACGCCCATCGCGCGGATTTGTTCCAGGAGATTCCGGATCTCCTCCCGGGTCGAGCAGACGCACGTCAGATGCGCGACGGCGGTCAGGTGGTGTTTGCGCTGGATGCAATCGACGATCCGCAGGGTCTTGTCGCGCGTGCTGCCTCCGGCTCCGTAGGTAACTGAGCAATAATCGGGAGATGCCTGCAGGAGCGCGGGGATTGTTTTCTCCAGCAGGTTGTGTTCGCCTTCGTCTGTTTTGGGAGGAAAGAATTCGAAGGAAATGACCGGCGTGGACGAGGCAAGTTTGGCCGCGTAGATGTCTCGAACGTATTGCACCTGGGATGTCTAGTTGCTTCCGATCTGCGGTCTTCTGCCGGGCAAGCTCCTGGGGGGCGGCTGGGATTGTGGCTGAGGAATCTGGTTTCTCAGGTCGCCCAGGGCCGCCAGGGCGCCGGGGGTGTTCGCCCGGGCGAGCGCAATGATGGCCGCTTGCCTATCATCAATTGACGCTCCCGTCAAAGCGACTTTCCTCAACTCGGGGATGGCGACCTCGTCGAAAATTCTCTGCAGTTCGGGCGTGGGATTATCCCTGAGGGCTTTTGCAAGCATGTCGAATCCCGCCACACGCGCCGATGGGTCGGCTTCATTCTGCACGGCGCTGATCGCGGCATTCACATCGAAGGACTGCTGGTTGGCGAGGGCCTGATACAGGCGCAAGCGCACATCGGGGTCAGCTTCCTTTCCGATCAATGCAAGGACGTCAGGTCCGAGGTTGCCGGCATCCTGAGTGGCGCTCAAGGCCCAGGCGGCAGCAAGTCGAATCTCGGGATCAGAGCTCGTGGCGGCCAGCTTGGCCAGGAAACCGCTGGTATCGCCTTCAGCCTGCACCAGAGACTCGACTGCGGCGATCTGCAGATCGCAGGAAACATTGGGCGACTGGAGGAAATCCTCATAAAACGCCTTGGTGGTATTGAAATCCAATCCTCCAATGGCATTGAGGGCGGCCATTGCGACGTCCTCGTCCGTGCTTTCCTTGGCGGCGCGGGAGAGGGGGTCCAACACCCAGGGTTCGTGTGTCGCGCCCAGAGCCAATGCAGCCTCGCACCGGACGCCCACAGGCGCGGAGTTGTCGGTCACCAATTGGCTCAGAGCAGTCATGGCCTCGGCCTGGTGCGTCTGGCTGAGCCCTTGGACGGCAGCCTTGGCGACCGCGAAGTCGCTGTCGTTCAGCAACGCCACGAGCATCCCAACTCCCTCGGTGCTGTGGCACTGACCGAGCGCCTCGGTCACGGCAACCCGGACGTCGGAAGGAGAATCGGCCAGCACCTTTTTGAGTTCCAGGAGAGCTTCATGAGAACCATTCCTGGCGAGCGCTTCCATGGCTTCCTTGCGCTGGGCGATGGACAAGGAAGAATCCCGCATGATGCGGACGAGGTCTGCCAATGGATTGCGGTCGGCTGTGCCGCCTTTGACTGTGGAATCGTGGCGGGATGCTGTTGCGGAGGAAGTCGTCCCAGCGACCCCGGGAGCTGAAGCGGATTCCGGATTGGAGGTCGTTTGGGTATGGGTTGACTGGCGCTGGAGGAAAATGACAGTTCCGACGATGAGGAGAGCCACAAAGCCGAGCAGAACACCGAACGGCCGTCGGCTCCGGGGGGCCGTGCTGGGGCGTTGGGATGATTCTTTCACAGGGATGCGAAGCTAGCTGTTGGTGATGCGCAGTGGCAAGCAATTTCGGGGAAAGGCGGCGCGAATGGCTGACGAAACAGGCCGCGCGCAGCGCGGCCCTACCATACAAGCAAAGCCCCCGGCTTTTGGCCGGGGGCTTTTTAGAGAGAGCAGTTTACTTTATCTGAACTGGCAACTTAATCAATCAATGTTGCCATTGGTGCCATCGACGGGGCCGAAAGTCTGGCCCTGGATCTTGCCTTTGGCATCGACTGACAGGATGGCATTGGGGACCGAGTTTGTGGGGCGGCCCGTAACGGGGAGTTCCCAGGAGTTATGGGCGCCGATGATGTTGGTGCCAACGGTGTTCGTCACGGTATTGTTCCCCTCGAAGATGGACAAATTATCAAACTCGAAGATGGAGGGAGACGGGTTCGTCGCCTGAATCGTGACTGGGGGGATTGCGGCGATGTTGTCCAGAGTGGTCACATTGGTGCCGCTGCTCAACACCAGGAGACCTGTCGTTCCCTTCAGGTTGGCGGAAGAACCCCTGCTGAAACCAACGCCACGGAGGGCGGCGGTGTAGGTTTTTTTCTTGGCATTCAGTGATCCTTTGCCGCTGAAGCCTGCCGGGTCGTTCACAGCCATGAAA
>DASRKU010000216.1:0-9392 GCA_035648815.1 Verrucomicrobiia bacterium
CGAGCCTTCATTGCCTTTTGTTTATTCGAACGAGGTCTGGACGGGGATCGAGTACCAGGTTGCGTCGCACTTGATACGCATGGGTATGGTCAACCAGGGATTGGAAATCGTCCGCACGTGCCGCGATCGCTATGACGGACAGGTTCGTAATCCGTTTAACGAATACGAATGCGGGCACTGGTACGCCCGGGCAATGTCGTCCTATGCATTGCTCTCCGCCCTCGGCGGAGCCCGGTATGATGCCGTGGAAAAAGTGCTCTACCTGGAACCCGGAATAAAGGGCGACTACCGCTGCTTTCTTTCCACCGCGACCGGCTACGGGACAGTCGGCGTTCGGAAGGGAAAGCCGTTCTACGAATCAAAATCCGGGTCACTGGATATCCGCTCTATCGTTTGCACCCGGTTCAAGCCTGAAGCATTGCCGCCCGCAAGCGTCTAGAGGATTTCAAACCTCCATCCAGGGGCCGGTCCCAGTGGTGCTCCGAAAATATCCGGCTGGGTTTTTGCGCACACTACGGATTTCCTGTTTTCGTCCGCGGCTTATACTTTTCCGAATGAATGTGGCCAGTCTCCCGAATCGTCTGCCTTGCAGGCGATCTCTGCGGGATCTTGCGGGCCGCCGGGTTGATACGGGAGCGTTCCGGGCCTCGTGTTCGCCGGGAAGCAACCCCGGATGGAATCTGGAGATATCATGGCTCGCCTAAGCACCCTCGGCACGTCGGTCAAATGGGGCGTGCTGCGAAAAGGACCCCGGGTTTTCGCGCTGCTCGGAAAGGCCACCCCCTCGGGCATCACATCCTTCAGCCCTTACGATGTCCCCAACGGCTGGGCGTTGACCGCCGAGTTCGGCTGCCTTCGGCTCGAGCGCCTGACCGGGGATGAAGAAGTCACCGGCCAGCAATTGGTGCTTCCGACGCCCTTCTCATACGAGTACGGCGTGACTGGCCAGGATGAGACGGGCGAGATTGCGCGCGGAATTTTTGGTCTTCTCCCATCCGAGCTGGAACGCCTGGTCAACGTGTTGCGAAAGGGCAGCTACCCGATTCTTGGGTTCTCGCAAACCGATTTAAGGTGTTGCATTACCTCAAGCATCATTCCGGCATACTGGCCGCACCTGGTCGTCTCCAATCTCACGTTGTACGGGGATGCCGTTTCGATGGAAGCCTTCGTGCGCATCATGATCGCGTCGATGTCGCAGGGGCGCTTGCTGGTTCGCTTCCCCGGCATGCAGCAGTTGGTCAAGCAGATGTTGTGGGTAATGATCCTGCAGCGCCGGGGAATTCATTACACCAAGGAAGCGCTTGAACTGGCGCCGCGCTCCGCCCTGGCCGCGAAGTAAATCCGTTTTTCGTATCGTCCGAGGTTCGCGAGGGCCTCGGGCGAGTGTTGATCCGAACAGCGGAGCAGCATCGCCCGGGGCTTTCGCATTTTTCCCCCCGTGGCAAGGCAGAGGTGGTCTTGGAAGACTTGGTTGAACTCCTGCTCTTGCCGCCTTCTGAGATACCACAGGCGCCAAAAATCAAATAGTCGTCAAAGGTGACTTCGTTAAAATGAATGTCATTTGAATAGATGACAGATTTTCGCGCCAGCACATGGAGTGCGTGCGCTTCAGCGCCGCTCTGGATTTTCCGCCCCACCAATTCGGCTGGAGATTACTTTGAGTTCAACACCAGGTCGCACACAAGCATCCGGTGATCGGTGTGAAGCGTGCGATGAACGGTGACGGTGGTCGGCCGCATCCGGTCATCGCACCAGACCTGGTCGATGCGCAGGAATGGAATGTCATCGTCCAGCGTATTTCCCCAACCGGCGCCACTTTCGCGAAACGTGTCATGGAGCTGGGGCTGGAGCGCTTCTAACATTTTATCAGTGGCAGGGAGCTGAGGGGGATTCCTCCAGTAGCACCAAATCAGGATGATAATCTGCGACCTCGGCCGCGGCGCTTTCAGCTCCCGCGCAATTCAGCGAAATCACACGAATTGCCGCGCCCTTTGCGTGTGCCTCTCGCCATTCCGGTGTTTCCGGCTTGCGGCTGCGGACGAGACTCGAAGCCTCTTCGACAAACAGGATTGTGAACAACATCCATAGGACGATGACAGCAATAGCCCCAACCTTCCGCTGGCTGGTCCATGCGAGCATCGCGAAGAACAAGCCGGGTGCCAGCCATAACCAGCGGGGGAGCACAAGCACCGCAGCGCAAAAATCCGGTTGCCGCCAGAAGACCATTCCCACGCCGACGCACAGCGCGGCGGATACACCCAGCGTCACGATTTGAAACCACAGGGAAGATCGTGAAATTTTCCATTGAAGCAGCCGGATTTGCATCGTCGTCGACCCAGTTTAGCAGGACCGACCCAAGGTCGCGATTCCTAATCATCCTCGTCATCCGCTTCGGGCATTTCCGGTCGGGGGTTTGCGTGCATTTGCTGCCTGGCGTGTTCGAGCCGGTCGGACAGGGCTGCATCTCCCGGGCGCAGTTCGAGCAGGCGTTGCATGTGAAAGGCGGCTGCAAACCATTGCTTTTCGGTTTCGCAATCCCGTGCGACCGATTCATGCCATGCTTCCATTTCCGCCGCCGAAACCCTGAACTCGCGCGGGTACTTGGCTCGGAGCTTTTGAAGAAGCAACGGCAATGGTTCTGTTCCCGGCGCCAGTTGCCCGTGCGAGTTTTCGGTCAACACACGCGCAATCAGCCGCAGATCCACCAGCGGCCTTTCCTCCACAGGCAATTTCCAAACCCAGGAGCGACCCTGCACATCCGACGTGAAAATACTCCTTCCATCCGCCAGGAATTTCGCATCGCTCAACCGCGCGGTGTGTCGAAACGGCGGAGTCAACGCCTCGCCGGTATCGGCGCTCCAGATCCGCGCGGTTTTGTCGTGGCTGGCCGTCAGGATCCAGGCCCCGTCCGGGCTGAATCGTGCCGTTTGCACCTGGTGCTCGTGCTCGCAACGGCGGTACAATTGCCGGCCGTTGGCCGCATCCCAGATGCCCGCGGTGAAGTCCTCGCTTGCGGTCGCCACGCGCTTTCCATCGGCGCTGAATCCGGCAAAAAGCACGCCGTCATTGTGCCGAAGCGGCGTGCCAATGGGACGGCCTGTTGCCGAGTTCCATACCTGGGCGAAACGGCTCGAGATTTCCGCGTCGGAACAGCACGTGACCAAACGAGAAGAGTCCGCTGTAAACTCGGCGTGCGCCACCGGGGCCGGATGTTCGAGCGGCGGGAAAATGGGCGTCCCCGATACGACATCGCGCACATGGACCTGGGATCCGGAGGCAATGAGGAGGCGGGTGCCATTGGGGTTGAACAGCGCCGCGGAGATTTTCGACGCGTGCGCCAGCGCCGGGCCCAGGCCTTTGCCGGTTCGCACGGTCCAGCATTGGGCAACTGTTCCGCCAAAGGTCACCAGGCGGTCTCCGTCAGGACTGAGCGAGACCCCATCCAGACAATTGGTCAGTTCGATGCCCGAGCCGATCGGCTCGCCGGTGGCAGTGTTCCAGACTTGCACCAGAGGATTTCCGCACTTGCCTTGTTCGTTCCGGGCCGAGGATGTGATGAGGAAACGACCATCGGCATTTAACTCCGCTCGTTGGACCGGATAATCGCAATGGATGGCGCGTCCTGACGGCCGGCCAGAGGCCGCGTCGAAGATCCAGAAACTCCTGGCTTTTTGGACCAGGTATCGCGAACCGTTCGGGCACAATTGGAATGTCGCCAACTCGGGTCGTGACCGGCAGGCCGCAAGGTTCCAAAGCCTCACCAACCCATCCTCTCCCACCGAGAGCACGCGGCGGGCTGTCGAATCAAAACAGACCTGAAGACTGTTAGCCGGCACAGGATTCCACGATGCGGAGGAAAGCGCATCAGCTCTCCACAACCGGGTGTTCCCGCCAACCATTGAAGTGGCAATCCATCTCCCGTCCGGGCTGAACCCGGCGCTGAGGATTCCATTGTGATGGTGCAAGGCCGAGGGGACTTTGCGGCCAGTGCGCACCTCCCACAGTCGGGCCTTGGTATCGGAGCACACGGTGAGAATGGTTTCGTCGTCCGGACTGAACGCGGCGCGGTTTACGGATTGGGGGTGCCGAAGAGGCGGGCCCGCGGATTGTCCATCGATGGAATTCCAAGCGCGGGCAATTTTGTCACGGCCGGCGGTGACGACGAGCCTGCCATCGTGACTGAATGCTGCGAATTGAAGCGCATCGGTGTGACCGGCAATCACCACGCTCAACCTGCCATTCCGGGCATCCCATATCCTGGCATCCCCGTTGATTGCACCCGTGACGATTCGCGCGCCATCAGGACTGTATCGCGCGCTTCGGATGGCGGAGGAGTTTGCAAGCTTCAAGAGCCGCTGACCGCTCTCCACATCCCAGACGGAAGCAATCCCGCCTTCCTGAACTGTCAGAAGACAATGGCCGTCAGGACTGAACTCAGCATCCTCGACGCGGCCCGGGTGAACATTCCAATCCAGCGGTTTTCCCGAACCCGCATGGAAGGCGTGAATATTTCCGTCACGCTCGATGATCAATATTTTTTCGCCGTCAGGGCTGAAGGAGGCCTGGGCGATTTCGTTGGTCGCAAACCACAGTTGCTCGAGTTTTGCAGACTGGCTGAGAGCGGAACCGATGCGGAGGCGATCCTGCAATTCCCGGGCGGCGCTCCCCTGGTCGCACTGCAGTGTTGATATCAAATCAGGAAGCGCGCCGAGGACATCTCCCGATTCGAGGGCGTCGATGCGGCCGGTGGCAAGGACTGAAGCCCGGTTTTGCTGCGGCTGGGCGGCGCCGCTCCAGGCCTTGTGCAGTCGCGTCGAAAAGAGCGGGATGCCGATAATCAAAGGGATGATGACGAACGCGCTTTTCCGTAATGTGCCGAGCCGTTGCGTGAGTTGGTGGCTGCGTCTGACCGACTCGCCCCGGGCAAGCTTCAAAAAATCCGAATGCAGGTCAGCCGCCGACGCGTAGCGCTTTGCGAGGTCAGTTGTGCATGCGCAAACGATGACCTCGTTCAGCTCCAGAAATGATTCCCGATCCGGGAGCCCGTCCAGCAGCGTCGGCAGTTCTGGAAAATCCTGGCGATCCTTGCCCGTTGCTGCTTCGTAAAGAACTTTGCCCAGGCTGTAAATGTCGGCTTGAGGCGTGCCGGGCCCTTCGGGCGGAATGAATCCCTCAGTGCCCACGTAGGACAACGATTTACTCATTTCGGCAAGCAAACCGATATCGGCAAGCTTCGGCACGCCCTTGACGAAGATGATATTGGAGGGTTTGACGTCGCGGTGGACGAGCCCATGCGCATGCAGTCTGTGCAAGGCGAGGCTCAGGCTCAGGCCCAGTTGGACGCAATCGTTGAATCCCAGTTTGCCGAGGAGCCGGATTTCACTGGCCAGGGTTCTTGGCGAATACGTGAGCGGATCGATCCGCTGCCCCGCGCCTCGATCGTCTCCCAACTCCATGATGTAATAGAAGTGGCCCTGTGCTTCGTTGATGCCGATACCCAGGACCTGGATGAGTCCCTGGTGGGAACTGGAAACGGGTTCGAAGATCTGCGTGCCGGCGAGTTCGCGTTCGAACGGCCGCTCGTGTCGGAATGCTTTCCGATGAACGATTTTTACGGCCCGATACACGCGATCCCGATTTCGAGCCAGCCAAACCTCGCCATAACTGCCCCGGCCTATGCAACGCAGGAGTTCATGATTGGGAATCGTCACCTCCTGCGGACCATCGGGGGACAGCGCTCGGTCAGCCATTTCGTGCGCGATGTGAATTCCCTTGATGGCGTCCCGGTCCTGTTCCATTTATCGCCCCACCGGGCATATTAAAGAACCATGTCAGGCTGGCCGCAACCCCTTTTTTGAAGATTTATCCGGCAGGGGCGCACCGTGTGCACCCGGCTGCGCAACCTACATCGGTTTCAAACGCAAGCGAACGATCTCCCGCCGGACCAGCCGGTTGATTCGATGTTTGATCAGGTAAACTTTGCCGCGAGTGATTTGTAAAGTGCGGGCGATCTTTGACACCGGCCACTGCTTCACGACATACAGATGGAACACCTGGAATTGTTTGGGATCCACTTTGTGTCTCACCCGGTCAGTCGCGGCTTCCAGCAGGTTGGTTTCCCATTCCTGCTCCCACACCCTGTCCAAACCCAATCCGAGTGGATCCGGGATTTGTTCGATCGTGGGCGTGTCCCCCGGGCATCTGCCCTCCCGGCATGATCGCGCCAGGCTCCGGTCCCGTTTTCGAAACTGATCCGCAATCCGCCATCCTGTCAGCCGCATCAGCCAGTTTTTGAACGAACCTTTTGCCGCGTCATAACAGAACCCGGGCATGCTTCTGGATATCGAAATGATTGTCTCCTGAACAACATCCTTGGATTCTGCGTCGCTCAGGCCGGCCTTGATGGCCGCGTGATAAATCAGTTTCCAGTAGGTCTTGAAAAATAAATTCCAGCTTTCCGCGTCCTCCCAATCCTTCAAGCGGCTCAATAAGGATTGTCGCGTAGGAATAAAGTCGGCTGTCTTCTTCATCCGCAATAATCTCCTAACCTGGAATACGGATCAAAAATGCCGGTTCTTTCAACAAACGTTCACTGGACCACGACGCGGTAGAACTTTTTGGCGGCGTCGGGATGGATCACGCAGGGCGAACCGGCCTCCAGGCTTAACGTCCGGTTGAATACAGCCATTTCGTCGATCATCCCGTCAAAGGTGCGATCGATCGCGGAATAGGCGTCGTTGCCGATCCTGGAGGGCACGTCGAAGTTCTGGATGACGTGACTTTCGTAGTTGGTCGCTGACTGGAGCGCCCCCCTCGTTTCCCAGGTACAAAACAGCCTGGTCAGGATCCAACGCCAGCGCGACGAAAGACCATTCATCCTTCGCAATCCATGGCACTCTGGTTTCTCAATGTCAACGCTGCGCTGGCTGCGCTGGCGGAGGATGCCGGTAGCAACGGCGCTGCCGCGCCGTTCGCGCCGCGCAGCAGCGGCGCGCGAGGAGAGGCGTGATGCGCGCGCCGGAGGTGCCTCCTGCCGCCCGCTGAACGCGGCCGGGGACATCGAGGACGATGTCCGCCACCATGGTAGAAACGGCGCTGCCGCGCAGCAGCGGCGCGAAATGGCTCGGGGTCACCGCATCCTGAGCTTTGGATTGAAAGCATGGGGACGAGCCGTCCCCACCCCGGCCCGCGATAATTCCTTTGGGAAGCCGGTTTGTTCCCATTAAGATCCGGCCTGTGACGGTCCTGGAAGGCATACAAAAGAGCACGGAGTTTCTTGCCAAAAAAGGAGTGGATTCACCCCGGCTGAATGCAGAACTGCTCCTGGCGCATGTGCTGAATATGCCCCGGATGCAGCTTTACCTGAGCTTTGAGCGCGCCCTGACCGGGGCTGAAACCGATTTGCTGCGCGAATGCATCCGGCGGCGCGGACAACGCGAGCCATGGCAGCATGTTGCCGGCTCCACTTCCTTTTGCGGACTCGAGATCACCGTGAACCGGCATGTGCTGATTCCGCGGCCGGAAACGGAACTGCTCGCCGAATCCGGCTGGCAATTTCTCCTGAGCCTCAAGGATTCCGGCCATGCTCCCACAGCCCTCGACATCGGAACCGGCAGCGGCTGCATTGCCATCGCCCTCACCGTCAAATGCCCCTCCGCACGCGTGCATGCCGTCGACGTTTCGTCCGAAGCTCTGGAAGTTGCGGCCGGCAACGCAGCCCGGCACCATGTGCAGGACAGGATTGTTTTCCTCCAGGGCGACGGCCTTGCGGCCCTTCCCTCCAGGCTGCGCTTCGATCTTGTCATCACCAACCCGCCGTACATTCCCTCAGCGGAAATTGAAACCCTGAAACCCGAAGTGCGGGATTACGATCCGCGCCTGGCCTTGGATGGAGGCGCGGATGGGCTGGATTGCATTCGCCGGATTGCGGCGGAGGCCGGCGGCTTTTTGCAGCCGGAGGGCCGCCTCCTGCTCGAATTTGGCGACGGCCAGGCTCAACAAGTTTCCGCGTTATTCGAAATGCAAAACTGGATTGTGGAAGCCATCCAGCCGGACTACTCTCAGCGGCCTAGGTTTTTGATAGCGAAACCCCGTTTATAATTGCCGGATCGTCGGCCTGGTCGCGTTCATGGATACTCTTGTCATCAAAGGCGGTGTGCCGTTATCCGGCGAAGTCACCATCAGCGGAGCCAAAAATGCCGTGCTGCCGATCCTGGCAGCGACGCTCCTGACCCGCGAGCCGTGCATCATCCGGCGCGTGCCGAACCTGAGCGACGTGAAGTTCATGGGCCAGATCCTCGCTTCCCTCGGGGCCAAGGTCCGCTTGGAGGGCGACGCCATCCGCGTGCAGGCGGCTAAAATCCAGGGTGTCGGCGACTATGAATTAATCCGAAAAATGCGCGGGTCCATCTGCATCATGGGCCCCCTGCTGGCGCGCCTGCATAAAGCGACGGTGTCGCTGCCCGGCGGTTGTGTGATCGGCGCGCGACCCATCAACCTGCACCTGAAAGGATTTCAAGCTCTGGGCGCGAAGGTGACGATCGAAAACGGTTACGTCCGTGCCGGCGCCCGGAGATTGGTGGGAGCTGAAATGTTCCTGGGGGGCCGTTCCGGATCCACCGTGCTGGGAACCGCGAATATCCTGATGGCCGCCGTGCTTGCCGAAGGCATGACCCGGATCGAAAGCGCCGCGTGCGAGCCCGAAATTGTGGACCTGATCAAGTTCCTCAATGCGATGGGCGCAAAAATCACGGGCGCAGGCAGCCCGACAATCACAATTGAGGGCGTCAAGGAATTGCACGGAGCCGAGCACGAAGTCATACCGGACCGGATCGAGGCCGCCACGTACGCCATCGCCGCCGCCGCCACAAATGGCGAAGTCACATTGCTCGGTGCGCGTTGCGACCACATGCATGCTGTCATTGATAAGTTGAAGGATTCAGGCATTGCGGTGGAGCGCAAAGGCTCCGCCATGACGGTGCGCCGCAAGGGCCGGTTGAAACCCGTGGATGTCACCACGCTGCCCTTCGCCGGGTTTCCCACCGATGCGCAGGCGCAGATGATGGCGTTGATGACGCTGACGCCCGGCATCAGCATTATCACCGAGCGGGTATTCGAGGCGCGCTTCATGCACGTGAGCGAACTGGCGCGGCTCGGGGCGGACATCGAGATTGAAGGGCCGAGCGCGATCGTGAAAGGCGGCAGGCCACTGAGCGGCGCGCAGGTGATGGCCAGCGATTTGCGGGCGTCCGCGGCGCTGGTGATCGCGGGCCTTGCGGCGGGAGGCACCACCCGCATCAGCCGCGTGTACCACCTGGACCGCGGCTACGAGCAAATGGATGCGAAGTTAAGAAAGCTCGGCGCGCGGATTGAACGGGTGGATGAAAGCTGAG
>DASRKU010000217.1:0-3953 GCA_035648815.1 Verrucomicrobiia bacterium
TCTTCGCTCACTTTCCGTTCGCCTCAGTTGCCTTGCCGCCGAACTCGACCGAATCATCTCACGGAACCCCAACGACGCCTTTTGTCAGTGGTGACCGACCCTTTGGGCAACACGCCCTCAAGACCTGACGTCTTCGGATCGGATTCCTAGATCGATAGGTGTTGAAACTTGGTGATGAACGCCTCCTGCCGGTTTGGATCCGTTTCGAGGTCGCGACAGTATTGGTCGATGAATTTCTCGAGGCCACCCTGGAAATCATCGCGGTAGAGAATCGGCCCGGCCGGTTCGACGATGAGGTCTCGGCCGCTGCTCGCCCAAATCCGCCAGCCTCGCTTCGTGCGCGCCTCATGCAGGACACCATTGCGCACGGCATCGTAGAAATCTTTAGCCAATTCTTCGTCAAAACGCGCGTCGAACGGAGCACGCTTGGTCAGGAAAGAGATAAACATTGCGCCGCTCTTGTTATACTCGGTCGCACTAGGCGGGGTATCCCGCCGGTAGTTCTTACCTTGGTAGCAGCTCTCCAAGAATTCCACGAGAGAACATTGGATCGCGACAATGGCGAAACCTTCCCCGGTTCGGGCACGGGCGCCCCGAATTGCGTTGATGGGGTCGAGGTAAAGCGACCGCAGCCGGTCGCGGAAAAAATCCCTGGCCACCTCAGCCCAAACCGCGGGAGAAGCTCCGCGCAGTGTGGGCTCGAGTTTCAGCCAATCGCCAACGGTCTTCTTGGTGGAGAGTTCGGTATCGGGATCGAGCATGGAAGGCGAACGGCGGCAGCCTGCTCCGCGGTCGCCTCTGACACAAGTATTGACCGGCAGCCCCGGGCATGGAGGCACAATCAACGACCGATACCGTAAGCAAATTCTTGGGAGTCACGGGGTTGTGGCTCTCTGGTATCCCCAGAGGCCGCGAGCCGTCAGTTCGCATGCTATGCAATTGGCCGAAAATAGCCCCCCACAGTCTGGATCGGACCCAATGAATACGCGTGAGCTTTTTACGTCGACAGTCAGTCTCCCTCCATGACCGCGGAATATGACCGAGCAAAGGCGTTCTACGAGGCGAACTACGAACCCGCGGAACAGATGACGCTGAAGGGAACGCGAAAGATCCATCTCGGGAAAGCCAGCCCTCAACATTGCCGCTTCTGCGGCCGACAAGCTCCGACGGTGACCTTTCGCAAAAACGCGCACACCTTTCCCGAACTCATCGGCAACCGAATTCTCCTTTCCTGCGATGAATGTGACACCTGCAATGAGCTATTCAGCGATACCATCGAGGACAACTACGCGAAATTCACCACCCTCCAGCGCGTCGCATCACGGGTGGAAGGAAAGGGTGGCGTGCCGACGTTCAGGTCGAACGACAAGAAGACCCGCTGGGAATTGAAGGATGGCCAAGGGCAGATCATGGCGGACAACGACGCCAAGACCGTAACGGTAGACGTGGCCAATAGGAAGATGACATTCACTGCAACCCGTCCGCCGTATTACCCGATCCTGGCCTACAAATGCCTCGTCAAGATGGCTCTGGCGGTGATGCCGCCAGACCAACTGGCGTATTTCGCCCGGACACTTCAATGGCTCCAAGTGCGCGCTCCGGCACCGGTGCCGCTCCCGTTTCCTTGCTGGCTGCTGCTCAGCACCGTGAGCGGAGACCCGCCCTTCAAGGTGATCAGTTTTCGTTTACTGCGTCGGAAAGTCAGCACCGCCGCGCTTCCGCACTACACGTTCGTCGTGATGTGGGGCAGTTACATGGAGCAAATCTTCCTCCCGTTTTCCACCGCGGATGCGCATCTCACGGGGGCAATGAAAGTGCCGTTCCATCACAATTCCGGGGCGCAGCCCGGATCTCCTCGCAAGGTAACCTATCACGCGGTCGATCTTTCTTCCTGCGAACGGAGGGTCGATGAAATCCATACGATGCACTTCGTCATGGACTCCATCGTGAAAATGCCCGGCGGCGGTGAAAAGCCCGCCTAGCCGCGGGCGCCCCGATCAGGCTGGGTCAATCTTCATCCGACCAGACGACTGTGGCGCACGGTTCACCTGGGTAACCGTAGTGGTTGGGAGCTAAAGTGCGAATTTTGACGAAATAATGAGCATTTCGCCACAAAATGTATCAAGAATTGGCCGTGGAGAATCACTCGCAACTCATCTGGGGGATCATCATCGGCCAGCTGCCGCTGATGCTCGCTGCCGCGTGGAAGCCGGTGATGCGATTGTGGGGCCGCTGGCTGGACAGCCTCGGTCCGAACCACTCCAAAACAGGCCGAAGGAAAGGCGATGTTTGGAAACCAGGGGTTCAGTAGTCAGCATTGATCCCTCCTGCGCCCAGTTCTATTTCTGCATGCCGTCAAAACACCGCCCACCATGATGCCGCCCCGCAACCGCTCGCCCAAAGTGAAGGCGTTCGTGCGCGCGCCCTTCATTCGCTGTCCGGACTGCGGCGCTCCCGACACCTTCGGTGTGCTGATGATCTGTGACCGGCACTACGTCCGGCGGTGCATAAACTGCTGGTTTGACCAGCGCCTCTCCCTTCCGCCCCTCGACAAGAAGGTCATCTATCTCGACCAGTTTGTCATCAGCAACATGATGAAGGAACTAGATCCCGATCGGCCGGCGACGGCCAAGGGAATCAAGGGCGGCTTTTACCGCACCGTCTTTGAACGGTTGGACCGCCTAAGCAAGCTGCAGCTTGTGATCTGCCCCGACTCGCCGGTCCAGGATCACGAGTCGGTTGTTGATCCGCGATATGAAAAACTGAGGAGCGTGTTCCGACACCTTTCGCACGGCGTCGGGGTGCACCCGCCAGAAACACTCTTCCACCGCGAGCTTCTGCGAGCCTTTCGGACCTGGCTGCAGCCCAGCGCGCCAGTGCTAACGGCCGAACGCGACGACGCCTTCACCAGCGAGCGCAATGTTTGGCTGGAGCGCTTCCGCATCGGAGGGTCCTCAGAGGGTCATGTTTTGTAGATTGTAGTTGATCTGGTTTGGGCCGGTTCGAAGGATGGGAGCGTCATGCCGCGCACGCTGCGTTTCGAAGAGGAGGGGGCGGTCTATCATGTCCTCAACCGCGGGAACTATCGCGCGGACATCTTTGGGAGCGAGGGAGCGCGAACGGCCTTCCTGAAGTGTCTGGAGGAAGCCTGCGCCAAAACGAACTGGGTCGTGCACGCGTGGTGCCTGATGTCGAACCACTATCACCTCGCCCTGGAAACGCCGGTGGCGAACCTGGTGGAAGGCATGCAGTGGCTGCAGGTGACGTTCGCATTGCGATTCAACCGCCTGCGGCAGGAACACGGGCATCTGTTCCAAGGACGCTACAAGAGCCTGCTGGTGGACCCCGACGAGGGATTGGGGCCCTTGTGCCATTACATCCATCTGAATCCGGTGCGAGCGCAACTTTGTGCCGCAGAAGCCCTGGGGGAATGGCCGTGGACAAGCCTGCGGTGGTTGTTGCAGCCGAGGCAGAGGCCGCCATGGTACGCGGCGAAGGAATTCCTGCGCCACGCCGGCGAGTTGGTCGATACGCCCGCCGGCAGGAAGAAGTATCTGGAGTATCTGGCTTGGGTGGCGGAGGACGAACCGGCCCGCAAGGCGATGCAGTTCGACCGGATGTCGCAAGGCTGGGTCGTGGGTTCGACCGATTTCAAGATTGCCGTGGCGCTAAAGCAGCGTCGAGCTGCGGCGGCCCTCGCGCAGGGCGACTGCGACGCGCAGCAGGTGCGGGAGGCGTTACAGCAGAAGTTGCTCGACCAGTTGCTTCGGAAAGCGAGGCGGAGGCGGAGCGAGCTTTGCCGAGGAGCCAAAATGACGGACTGGAAGGTGGCTCTCGCTGCGGCCATGAAGGCAAGAACGACGGTCACCAATCGCTGGCTGGCGGAGCAATTGCACATGGGCAGCTTGCACGAGGTCAGCCGCCGGGTGGCGGCCTTACAACGCAAGAATACA
>DASRKU010000218.1:0-4273 GCA_035648815.1 Verrucomicrobiia bacterium
GGGAATGCGCTTTGCCGATTCCGCAGCCAGGATGTTTTTGCGTTGATGCTGCTGAAAAAGGGTTTTTAACCACGGATGGAAACGGATAAGGCGAGGTAGGGCTGCGCTGCGCGCAGCCGGACGCACGCAGTGCGCCCCTACCTTTCAAATCCGTGTCCATCCGTGTCCATCCGTGGTTAAAAGCCCTTTTTCAGCAGCATCACCGCAAAAACATCCTGGCTGCGGAATCGGCAAAGCGCATTCCCTCGCGCGTGAGTTGAAAGCGATCGGAAACCACTCGTCCCCACCCCTGCTCCGCCAGTTGTTTCATATCGCCCGCCCAATCCTGGCGCAAATCGTGGCCGGTAGTCTGGACAAACTCCTCGAAGGGCCACCCGGCAACCATGCGCAACCCGAACGCGGCGGTTTCACCGGCACGGGCCAGCGGGGCCAGAGTTTCTTCGAAATCCACCGGCCGGCTCCCCTTGTCCAGTTGATCGCAGTAATTTTGGATATTCGAACAATTCCTGGTTCGCACTCCGCGGACATACGTCGTGGCGCTCGGGCCGAGCCCATAAAAACTGCCGCCGCGCCAGTAGTTCACATTGTGCCGGCACGCAAATTCGGGGAGCAAAGATGGATCGGGGTCACTGGACTCCGGATGCAATCCGTGCCCGCGGCGGGCGCGGGCGAAATTGGCGACTTCATACTGCTGGAGACCTGCGGCCTCAGCCTGTTGGATTAATTCCTCATACATCAGACAAGCCGTATCTTCATCTTCGCGCACGTGACCGGCCTGCAACTGGTGGAACAGAGGGGTGTCCTCCTCGTAAATGACTTCGTAACAGGCAAGGTGCTCGGCACACAGTGCCAGGGCCTCCCTTAATGTCTCCTGCCACATGCCCAGGGTCTGGCCCGGAATCGCAAACATCAGGTCGACATTAATATTATCGAAACCCGCCTCACGCAGAATGTCGAATGATTTAAAGACCATGGCCCGGCTGTGAATTCTGCCCAGGCGTTCCAGCAGCGATTCATCCAGGGACTGGACACCCATGGAGATGCGGTTGACGCCGAAATCGCGGAGCAGTTTGGCTTTATCGGAGGAGACGGTGGCTGGGTTGCATTCGACGGTCCACTCGCCGGCGCCCAGCAGGTTGAGACGATCCATGGTTTTGAGGATCGACTGCCACTGGCGCAAGTTGAGCAGAGAGGGGGTGCCGCCGCCGAAGAAGATTGTGCGGGGCCGCAGGTCAGCCGCGACGCGCTCCATTTCCCGGGTGAGCGAGGCAACGTAGCGGTTGGTCCATTCGCCGGTGGAAGCTTCGGAATAAAAGGCGCAATAGGAGCATTTGCGGACGCAGAACGGGACGTGAACGTACAAGCTTCCAATTGGGACGGTGTGCTGCGCTGGGGCCGGCATGAACGCAAGGTACCGCTGCACCCGCCCTGAGGGCGAATCAAAAACACCTCACCGCCGATTGATCGCCTTTGGCGCCAATCCCGCAATCAGCTCACCGGGGCACGTGCGACATTCTGGGCTTTGAGTCCTCTGTCTCCGAGAATGATGTCAAAGGTGACATCGTCTCCTTCATTGAGGGTTTTAAAGCCGTGTCCAACAATCGAAGTGTGATGGACAAATACATCCTGGCCCGAGTTCTGAGCAATAAAGCCAAACCCTCGTTTATTATCAAACCATTTTACTTTGCCACTGGCCATATACTCTCCTGAGATGCTGAGGCGAACAGAGAAGCGGCGAACTATCGCCACCGACAATGCCGGAAAACTTCTGGAAACTGCGTCCGCCTCAATTCAATCGGACAGTAGATCGTTTGGACCAGAACGGTCAAGTGTTTGTTTCCAATTGTCTTCTAATTTGTTTCCAAACGCCCCGGGGAAAAATTTTCACTCCACATTCAGGGCCTGATCCAGAAACTGCGGGAGATGATTTAAGATCGCGGTGTCGCTCACAACCAGTGCGCCTGCCTGTCGCGCCGCATCAGCAGCGGCTGCGCCCTGCTCGGAAAAAAACGCAATCACCGGAATATGTTTTGTGTCCGCGCTGGAACGCAATTCGGCGATCGCCTGACTGATGCTCCCTCGACTCGACACCAGATCCGCCAGAACAATCATCGGCTTCTCCTGGCGGGCGGTAGCGACCAGCGCGCCCGAGTCAGTCAACGCCTGGACTCGATATTTCAAGTCCTGCAATCGGTTGACTAGTTGGGTTCCGGGCAGTAACTGTTCGTATAATACCAGGGCCAGCGGTTGTGTCATAACCGAAGAATGAAATGGGCCGGAGGCAAAAGCAAAAACTTTCCCGATCGGCCCTGGGCGAGCGTGTTGCCCTGCTCTTGCGCCTCAACTGATGAGCCAGGCTATGGGTAGTTCAACCTAAATCAGTCCGCCCGATATACCCATTCCCAATGCGCTGACCGATGTGACTTGGAGCCCTTCAAAACGCTCGTGTAAATTGCTGGGAAACAAGACTTTATTGAAGCATTAGACCGGGCAAATGGATCCCGAAGCCTGCCTGAATTGCGGCTTGACTGCTTTATCCTGAGAAACTAAAGTTGGTACGAACGGTAAAGAATTGCTGGTCCACCAGCGCGCCAAGTCGGAAGATTCAAACTTGCCGACTTTTTTGTTCCCCTGACGGGGTCCGCGGGCGTGTGGCGGTCGCTGGTATTTTTTACCCGTGAGGTTGTTAGTAGTATGAACGCCGATTTTTTAGCCGTTTTGGAATACTGGGAGAAGGAAAAGGGCATCAGCCGTGATGTCCTGACGTCGGCTGTACAGGAAGCCTTGCTCTCAGCAGCCAAAAAGGCCGTCGGACCAGCCCGGGAACTTCGCGTCGCCATCGAGGGCAAGACCGGCGATATCCGGGCTTATGCCAAGCTCGTTGTCTCCGACAAGGTTATCTCCAAACACGACCAGATTTCCGTGTTCGACGCCCGGCGCATCAAGCCCGATGCCCAACTGGGTGACGAAGTGGAAGTTGAAGTTACGCCCAACGGGTTCGGCCGAATTGCCGCCCAATATGCCAAGCAGGCGTTGATGCAGCAGATCCGCCGCGCGGAAAAGGCTTTAATCTTCACGGAGTTCAAGGACAGGGTCGGCGATATCATCAGCGGATCTGTCCGAAGGTTTGACCGCTCCGATGTCATTGTGGACCTCGGCAAATACGAGGCGTTGCTGCCCAACCGGGAGCGTGTGCCGACGGAGGAATACCAGGTAGGCGAGCGGATTCGCTGCTACATCAAAGCCGTCGAGCAAGGGCCGCACGGACCGGAAATCATTTTATCGCGGGCCGATCCTCGATTTGTCATCAAGCTTTTCCAGCTTGAGGTTTCGGAGATCAACGACGGCACGATCGAAATTAAAGGCATTGCCCGCGAGCCCGGTTTTCGGACCAAGCTTGCGGTGTGGACGCGTGATGAGAAGGTGGATCCGGTCGGCGCCTGCGTGGGGCTGAGGGGGCAACGCGTGAAAAACATCGTGCGTGAACTCAATAATGAGAAAGTTGATATCATTCGTTGGGATTCGAACGTGCGGAACTTTATCACCAACGCGCTTGCGCCCGCGAAGCTGAAGAATTTTGAGATCGACGAGGTCAACAAACGGGTGAAAATCATCACCAGTGAGGACCAGCTATCGCTGGCGATTGGCAAACGCGGTCAAAACGCGCGGCTCACATCCAAGCTGACCGGTTGGCAAGTGGATATTGAACCGGAAGTCGTCGTCACCAAAGGTTTTGAGCAGAAGGTGGCCGAGGCGGTCCAGTTGCTGGCCGCGATTCCGGGAATTACTCCCGAGCAAGCCGATGTGCTGGTGCATCATGGATTGACGCGTTTGGAAGATTTGCTGCAGGCTGATGAGGCTGATCTGGCTGGAATTCCGGAGATCGGCGAACAAGCGGCGGCGATATTGGTATCGGTGCGGGCCGAGGCAGCGCGGCGCACGCTCAAAGTCGGTGAAACACAGGTCCCCGGTTAATCATGACTCTGGCCGAAGCAGTTATACCGTGGTAGTTTGGAGACTATGACGGCTGCAAGCGAATATCGGCCCGTATGGATTGAGAATTATGCCCGTTCGTATTTACGACATTTCAAAGAAGCTCCACTTGGAGAACAAACAAGTTCTCTCCAAGGCAAAAGAATTGGGCATTGCCGGTGCGCGCGTGGCTTCCAGTTCGCTGGATAAGATCACAGCCGAATACCTCGAAGAGCATCTCCGGAAAGATTATCCCGACAGCACCCGTCCTGCGTCCCCTGCCCCGCCTGCGGCTCCCGCC
>DASRKU010000219.1:0-8714 GCA_035648815.1 Verrucomicrobiia bacterium
CCCCTCAACACACTGCAAGCAGCCGAAAAACAGGTTTACGTTTACGACCAAAAACCTCTGCAAGGCCGCTCGCCCCTGCTCACGCAGGAACAGGCCCGGACCATCATCAGCCGATTCAAGCAGGCTTACGCCAAACTCGGCAGCCCTCGCTTGCTCATTTACGTCAATCGTGAACTGGTCGACCAACAGCCCGGGATGAAGTTGATCCACCGCACCCAGGGGATCGAAAAACAGCGCACCAAATCGGCCGGCGATGCCGCGCCCGGCTCGTCCATCAAGAGCACCGAATCCAACGAATACCGGGCGGACACTAAACCGGTTCCCACGCTGGCCGACAAACAAACCACGCGCGATGTGGAGCGCATCTTCGGACGCCCGCTCAGGGACGCCGGTGCAACGCTAGCCGACCAAATAGTCGCCGCCCAGTTGATCGGAGACAAACCGCTCGACGAATTCATCGGCTCGTCCGACTCGCCCGATTCCCAAAAAGATCGTGAAGCCCTGGGCAAAATCGCCGACGCTGTCATCGAAGTGCTCATCTCGTCCAAAAACGTCGAGGTCCCGACGATTTCCGGCACCCAAACGATTTCCACTCCCGACATCCAGGCGACCGCCATCAGTCTGAAGGATTCGAAGATTCTGGGCCAGGCATCCTCCGCGGACGTCACGAGCCGTTTGTCGCCATCGAGCCTCGGGAACTTCGATGTGCGCGAAATCACCGAAGCGACCGCGTTCGCCCTGATGGAAGACATGGCGCCGTCGGAGTAGGTGGGGTTGGTTGAGGGTTGAGAGTTGAGTGTTGAGGGCCAAAGAACCCTCACCCCGCCCTCTCCCATCCGACCTGTCCGCCGTAGCTTTAGCGAAGGCGGATGGGAGAGGGAGAACGTGGGAACGCGTTCGTTGCAACCATACGCCTTTGAATTTTCCAACGCATCAGCCGGTCCTCCCTCTCCTGTCGGACGGGAGAGGGCAGGGATGAGGGTTCTTCTCGACCCTCGACCCTCGGCTCTCGACTCATTTAGACTTCACAATGGTCCTTCCTTTCCGCAACATCGCCGTGCCCGGCCGCTGTCATGCGGTTTGGCTCAATTGATGAAAGCAAAGATTATCGTAACTCCGAAAAAAGCGGTGCTGGACCCTCAAGGCAAGACCGTGCAGAACGCCCTGGAACATATGGGATACGCTGGTGTTAAAGCCGTTCATGTGGGAAAGTACCTGGAGATCGAAGTCGATGGGGCGGATAAGGAAGCCGCGCGGCGCCAACTGGAGGACGCGTGCCGCAAATTCCTGAGCAACCCGGTTATTGAGGACTTCAAGCTGGAGCTCGAATGAGAGCGGCGCGACTTTGCTGACAATTTCCATTTAAAATGAATTTTGCTGTCATCCAGTTTCCTGGCTCAAACTGCGACCAGGATTGCGTTCACGTTTTGCGCGATACCCTCGGGCACTCCGCCCGGCTCCTCTGGCACAAGGAATACTCGCTCGGCCAGACCGACGCTGTCATTGTCCCCGGCGGATTCAGTTACGGGGACTACCTTCGAACCGGAGCCATAGCGCGGTTCAGCCCTGTCATGAAAGCCGTGCAGGCATTTGCCGCCGAGGGTGGCCTGGTGCTGGGCATCTGCAACGGGTTCCAAATTCTTTGCGAAGCGGGCCTGCTGCCTGGCGCCCTCATTCGCAACCGCTCGCTCCAATTCCGCTGCGAGCACGTGTTCTTGAAAGCGCTCACGGCCGATTCGCCGTTCACCAGCCGCATCGCTCCCGAAAAATTGCTCCGCGTCCCGGTGGCCCACGGCGAAGGCTGTTACTTCGCGGACAATGCCACCCTGGAACAGCTCAAGGCCGACAATTGCATCCTCTGGCAGTACGTCGATGACCAGGGCCGGGCAACCGAGCGGGCCAATCCAAATGGGTCGCTGGAAAACATCGCGGGCATCTGCAACCACCAGCGCAATGTCGCCGGCCTGATGCCTCACCCGGAGCGGGCCAGTGAAGCGATCCTCGGCTCCACGGATGGACGGTTCGTTTTCGAAAGCCTTATCGCCACGCTCGAGAGCAAGGCAATGGCCAAAGCAGCGTGACACCCGACCCCGCCATCACACCTGAACTCGTTCAAAAACACGGCCTCACGCCGGAGGAATTTGGACATATCGAACGAATCCTCGGCCGCACCCCCAGCTATACCGAGCTCGGGATCTTCTCCGTCATGTGGAGCGAACATTGTTCCTACAAAAATACCAGGCCGCTCCTGAAGACCTTCCCGACAAAGTCGCCCAAAATTCTGGTCGGTGCCGGGGAGGAAAACGCCGGCATCATTGATATCGGCGACGGGCTCGCCATCGCTTTCAAAATCGAGTCCCACAATCACCCCAGCGCCGTCGAGCCTTTCCAGGGCGCCGCCACCGGCGTGGGCGGGATCATCCGGGACATCTTCACCATGGGAGCGCGCCCGATCTGCTCCGTCAATTCCCTCCGCTTCGGCCCCATCACCAACGGCGAGTCCGCACACTCAAACGGAAAATCCCAAATCACCAATAACCGCAGACTGTTCTCAGGCGTCGTCGCCGGCATCGCCCATTACGGAAATTGCTTCGGCATTCCCACCGTCGCCGGCGAGGTCTATTTCGACAAGTCCTACGAGGGAAATCCCCTGGTCAATGCCTTCTGCCTCGGAGTGCTGCGCCACGACCAGATCATCCGCGGCGCCGCAAAAGGCGTCGGCAACCCCGTCTTTTACGTCGGCCCCGCCACCGGCCGCGACGGCCTGGCCGGAGCCGCCTTCGCATCCCAGGATTTAACCGAGGAATCCGCCGAAAAACAGCGCGGCGCCGTCCAGGTCGGCGACCCGTTCATGGAAAAATTGGTCTGCGAAGCCTGCCTCGAATTGCTGGCCACCGGCGCCGTCGCCGGAATCCAGGACATGGGCGCCGCGGGTTTGACCTGCTCGACTTGCGAAACCGCAGCGCGCGCCGGGACGGGAATCGAAATCGAATTGAACAAAGTCCCGCAGCGGGCGCCCAATATGACTCCCTACGAAATCATGTTGAGCGAATCCCAGGAACGCATGCTCATCATCGTGCACAGCGGCCGCGAAGAGGAAGTGAAACGCATCTTCGATAAATGGGACCTCCCGTGGGCGCAAATCGGCGTCGTCACCGACACCGGCCGCATGGTCGTGAAAAACGACGGCCAGGTCGTGGCCGATATCCCCGCCAAAAAAATTGCCGACGAATCCCCCATCTACCAACGCGAAGCCCGCGAACCGGAAGCGTTGATGGAACATCGCCGATTCCGCCTGGATTCCGTCCCCGATCTTCAATTCGCCGAGGACGCCGGCAACGATGGAACGCCTCTTTCAGCTCTCAAAAAGCTGCTGGCCTGGCCCACCATTGCTTCCAAAAACTGGGTGTACCGCCAATATGACCATATGGTCCGCGACGGTTCGGCCGTTTGCCCGGGCAGCGACGCAGCCGTGCTCAGGATCAAGGCGGATTCGCTGCCGATCGATTCCAAATCCGACGTTGCAGCATTCAAAGCCGAGAAGTACATCGCGATTTCTGTGGATTGCAACGCGGTTTATGTCGCGCTCGATCCATACGAAGGTGGCAAGACTGCCGTCGCCGAAGCGGCGCGAAATCTGGCCTGTTCCGGGGCGGTTCCGTTGGGCGTCACGGACAATTTGAATTTCGGAAATCCCCACAATCCCGAGTTGTTTTGGCAATTGAAGGAATCGGTCCGCGGCCTGGCGGAGGCCTGCACAGTTTTCAACACGCCGGTCACAGGCGGCAACTGCTCTTTGTACAACCAAAGCCCGGCCGGACCAATCGATCCCACGCCCACAGTCGCCATGGTGGGTTTGATCGACAAGCCGGAACACATCACGACCCAATGGTTCAAGGATGAAGGGGACGCAATCCTGCTGCTGGGAGATCCAGTCGACATGGCAGACCCGCTGCAGGGCTTGGGAGCAAGCGCATTGCTGCAAGTCGTCCACGGCCTGAAGACCGGATCACCCCCGCGCTGCAACCTGGATCGGGAAAAGGAACTGCACCTCGCGTTAAGATCGCTGATTTATTCCGGCGCCGTGAAGAGCGCGCACGACTGCAGCGAAGGTGGCCTGGCTGTCGCGCTTGCCGAGTGCTGCATTTCCGAGCTCGTCGCGCGCGAGACCCCGCGGCTCCTGGGAGCCGAAGTCGATTTGACCTCATTGACGGGTGCCCCTGCAACAAACTCCGCCGGCTCCGAGCAAGCCGCCGCCGGCTCGATCGCGCCACAAAGCGCCCCCCTGCCGCGGCTCGATGCCTTGCTCTTCGGGGAGACCCAGGGACGCATCGTCATTACCGTTTCTGCGCGGAACGCCGGCAAAGTCCTCGCGCAGGCAAAGATTCTCGGGATTCCAGCGACGAGAATTGGCACTGTTGGCGGATCGTCGTTGCAAATAACAGCAGCTCAGGGCACTGTTAGAGGCGATTTGCGCGAGCTGCACGATCTATGGTGGAATGCGATCGCGCGCGCCATGAGCGACTGATGCAGGATTACCCCAAACATTATTGCGGCGTTTTCGGCATTTTCGGCCATCCCAATGCCGCCGAACTGACCTACTACGGTCTGTACGCACTGCAGCACCGCGGACAGGAAAGCGCCGGCATCGTCACTTCCGACGGCAAACAGTTCCGCGAGTACAAAGGCATGGGATTGGTTCCCCAGGTTTTCAACGGTGAGATGCTCCACGGCCTCGTCGGCAACATGGCCGTCGGCCATACCCGTTACTCCACCACCGGATCCTCCAGCCTCCGCAATGCCCAGCCTCTGACCGGCAATTGCCTCCGAGGCCAGATCGCCGTCGCCCATAACGGCAACCTCACCAATGCAGCCCGGTTGCGAGACGATCTCGAAGCCAAGGGCATCATGTTCCAAACCAGCGTCGACAGCGAAGTGATCCTTTACCTGATGGCCCAACCCCACGCGAATGGCAGCGGCAACCATATCGTCCATACCGTCCGCCAGCTCGAAGGCGCTTACTCCCTCGCCATCATGACCGAAAAGGAGTTGATTGGAATCCGCGACCCGCACGGCTTCCGCCCCCTCAGCCTCGGCAAAATCGACGACGCTTGGGTCCTCGCCAGCGAAACCTGCGCCTTCGACCTGATCCACGCCAAATTTGTCCGCGATGTCGAACCCGGCGAAATCGTGATTATCAACGAGGAGGGTCTGACCAGCATCCAGGCCTTTCCGGAGCAGAAACGCCGCGCCTTCTGCATCTTTGAATATGTCTATTTCGCCCGCCCGGACAGCACAATTGCCGATCGGAACGTCTACAAGGTCCGCGTCGAAATGGGCCGCCAGCTCGCGCGCGAACACCCGATTCAAGCCGATTTGGTCATCCCCGTCCCGGACAGCGGCAATTGCGCCGCGCTCGGCTATTCGCTCGAATCGGGAATCCCTTTCGAGATGGCGTTCGTCCGCAATCATTACGTCGGACGCAGTTTCCTTCAGCCTTCGCAATTGATCCGCGATTTCGACGTGCGGGTGAAACTCAACCTCATCACCGAGCTGGTGAAAGGAAAACGCGTCATCGTGGTGGATGATTCCATTGTGCGCGGCACCACCTCCAAGACGCGGGTCAACAATCTGAAGCAGGCCGGCGCCGTGGAGGTGCACGTCCTGGTCAGTTGTCCGCCGCATATGAACCCGTGCGTTTACGGCATCGATTTTCCCGACCGCAGCAAGCTGATGGCCGCCAATCATTCCCTGGAGGAAATCCGGAAATATTTGAACGCCGATTCCGTGCATTACCTCTCTCAGGAAGGAATGGTAAAAGCCACCGGCCTGCCTCGGACAGCCTTTTGCATGGCGTGTTATGATGGCAACTACCCGGTTCCGTACGACGCGACGATCGACAAGCACATCATCGAGCGCCGCAACGGCCAAATCGCCAGCCTGAGTGAAACCCTCGCCAAAGAACGGGCGCAAATCAAACTGCTCTGACCTGCTTCTTACGCTAAGTAAGCCGCGCCAGCGTCCTGGAGTGCGGCAGCCCCCTGCCGCTTTGTCGGACGTGGGCAGGTCTGTGAGAAAAAAATCCTCAAGCCGTTCCTGCGTGTTCGAAAGCGGCAGAGGGCTACCGCACTCCAAACCTGGCGGATCTTCTTACGCCAGTGACTGCGATAAAAGGAACCTCAAGGATTCTCGGCGGCACTTCGGCACTTCGGCAGAAAAAGAAATCACGCTTTGTGCGTGCAAATGACGCGCAACCAAGAGTCACAGTCGTCATTCTCTTCGAATTCCTGCTCGGCACCTGCCATGCTAACTGACAGCCATCAGTCCAAGGTCCAAGCCAGCGCTGAACCACTCGAACCAAAAGAGGTCAAATCTTATGAAGTTCGCAATTGTTTTCGTTGCCGTGGTTTTAATCTTGTCGCAGGCGCCTGTCAGAGCGCAAAACGACTTGACCATAACTTTCGATGGTCCACCAGCACCCAGTCCGGGAAGCGCATATGTCACCACAAGCTATGCGGAGGCAGGGATGTCGTTCACCCCGCTTCCGGGGTCCTCTTTCATACAGATGGGTGCAAATCCGCCGTTATCCGGCCCGCCGGATGATGGCACTGCATACGTTCAAGCTGCTGGTACTGAGTCGTTGAAGTTTCGGTTCTCCAACGGTTTACCGTTCGATTTGGTTTCGGTCGATCTGGCTGAGTACAGTACCGTCTTTCAGGAACCAACCACCGTTCACTTCGTGGGCTACCATCCGGACGGGTCGACAGTTTCGACAGATCTCACCACAGATGGCATTATTGACGGGACGGGACCATTGGCCGATTTTCAAACGTTCTATTTTGGCAAAGACTGGACCCACCTGGCGCGAGTTGAAATTCCAACGTTCGGATGGTCCTTGGATAACCTCGTCGTCTCCACTCCTGAACCGCAAGCTTCCAGCTTCATGTTGTCCGCAACCCTCGTCATGTTCGTGCGTCGACTGCGCAAGCCATAGCGGTAGTGCTGAACCACTCGAACCAATAGAGCTCAAAATCTTATGAAAATCGCAATTGTTTTCGTTGCCGTGGTTTTAATCTTGTCGCAGGCGCCAGCCAGAGCGCAAAACGACTTGACCATAACTTTCGATGATCCACCTATTCAGCCACCTGGAACAGCCTACGGGGTCACGAACTACACCGAGCAAGGAATGTCATTCAGGCCTCTTTTCCCGGGTTACCAGTTCGGACGAGTGGGTGCAGATCCAGTCCCAGGTCGCCCCGACGACGGCAGTGCCTATCTTGAAGCTGCGCTCACGGACTCGTTGCTGTTCCGTCTCGGCAATGGTTCGTCATTTGATTTGGTCTCAGTCGACCTTGCCGAATACAGCACAGTTGTGCCGAATCCGGTGACGGTACATTTTGTTGGTTATCGTTCAGACGGATCTACAGTGTCTACCGATTTCACCACGGATGGCATTATTGACGGGACGGGACCATTGGCCGATTTTCAAACGTTCTATTTTGGCAAAGACTGGACCGACTTGGCGCGAGTTGAAATTCCAACGTTCGGATGGTCCTTGGATAACCTCGTCGTCTCCACTCCTGAACCGCAAGCGTCCAGCTTCATGTTGTCCGCAACCCTCGTCATGTTCGTGTGTCGACTGCGCAAGCCATAGCGGTAGTGCTGAGCCACTCGAACCAATAGAGCTCAAATCTTATGAAAATCGTAATTGTTTTCGTTGCCGTGGTTTTAATCTTGTCGCAGGCGCCGGCCAGAGCGCAAAGCGATTTGACCATTACATTTGATGGCCCCCCGGTGCAACCTCCCGGGTCGGAATTCAGCGTTACGAGCTATAGCGAGGCAGGGATGTCATTCACCCCGCTTCGCGGGTCTACGTTAGGACGAGTGGGTGCTGATCCAATCCCAGCTCTCCCCGACGACGGCAGTGCCTACTTGCAAGCCGCGGGTAATGAGTCACTCAAGTTCAGTTTCATCATCCGCGCACCATTTGATCTCGTTTCTCTTGACATGGCAGAATATAGCACGGTGTTCCCGTATCCTTTGACGGTGCACTTCGTGGGCTACCATCCGGACGGTTCGACAGTTTCGACAGATCTCATCACGGACGGCATTATTGACGGGACGGGACCATTGGCCGATTTTCAAACGTTCTATTTTGGCAAAGATTGGACCAACCTGGTGCGAGTCGAAATGCCTACCTCGCTTTGGTCTTTGGACAATGTGGTTGTATCCGTCCCCGAGCCGCAGCTGTCTTGTTGGGTTTTCTCTGTGGGTCTCACTGTGTTCTTCCACGGGCTGCGCAAGCCATAGCGGTAGATCTTGGACCAATCAACAGATCGAGCCGGCGCAATCGACCACAATCGCCACGGTCAGCGAGGCCCTGTCCAAAGAACGGGCGCAGATCAAATTGCTGTAATTTCGTCACGCACTTTCCGCACTTCTGCACCGCCCCCGAGGCGCATCAAACTAGTCCTTAAATTAGTTTTACAACTTTTTCTTCGATCCTGACCCGTCCACCTTTTGATCCATATGGATCAAAAGGTGGACGCGGGGTGGCTCGCCTCGGGTACTAACCCGACTTCCGCTATTCGATTCCGAAAGTCACGATTTTCGGGGGCTTTAGTTTCGCAAGTAATTGACACTGTGGCTCCGGGTTTTTGAAATTCGCTGTAGTGCAGACCAACCCCCTTTTTCTTTGCGTTCGCTTGTGCATA
>DASRKU010000220.1:0-2448 GCA_035648815.1 Verrucomicrobiia bacterium
TCCCTGGGCCGCTCATCGAGCAATTTGAGCGCTGCTTTCGAAGCGTCTTTCCAATCCTGGTTGAGCTGCTGGGTGGCGGCATCGAACTCGGCATGGATCCGTTTTTGTTCGTTTTGGAAATGCAGATCGATGTTGCCGAAGCAGGCATCTTGCAGGTAGCGGGCCTTGACGAGGGCGGAGGCGATTTCGTCGGCCGCGGGCCGGGCCTGGTGCTGGGCCCACCAGCGCAGCGCGACCAGCGCCGCCCACAGGGCGAGGGATCCCAGGGCGGCTTCCTTGCGTATTGCTTCGGATAATTGTGGAAAGGCAGCGGGGAAAAACGCAAACCCGGCCACCAACAGGAGCAGCAGCACCTGCAGCCAGAGCGGCAGGAATCGGAAGAGCGCCGTCAGAGTGCGTTTGCGAAAGGACTGGAGGCGGCCCTCCGTTGTGTCACGCAGAGTGTCCAGCTCCGCAAACTTGCGCTGCGGGTCGGTGGACGGCTCCAGGCCGGGAGAAGTTGTGGAGGGCGAAAGCAGCTTCCCAAAGGCGCCGTATCCCAGAAAGGCCGAGCGGGCCGAAGCTTCCAATGTGGTGAATGCCTGCCGGGTTTGCTGCAAATTCTGGTGCATCTCCTGGTGCACGGTCGCGGCGCGCGTCAACTCGGTATCCCGATGGCGCTCCGCCCCGACGCTGCCTTCCTGGACGCGATAGCGGGCGCGGGCTTCCTGCTGGCGAATCTGGTCCATCGCGCGCTGGCGGCTGTTGAAATGGGCCTGGTTGATCCAGCGTTTGCGTTTTTCGAAATGGACTTGTAACCGGGCCTTGTTGTCCTGCGACTCGACCTCTGCCGCCGCGAGTGCTTCCGATGCCCGGCGCGCGTGGGTTGCGGTGGCGGTCTCGTAGGATTTCTTTTCGGCGGTGATTTTTGACCGGTGGCCGCCGTTGAGCCGCTCCTCGCGACGCGCAAAGTCCTGCACCGCGGTTTTGAGCGCGGTTAACAGCGCGAGCATTTGATGGGCGCCCAGATGGCTACTCACAATCTTTTTTGATCTTGTCCAGGAGTGCGTCGAGTTTCTCGATCACTGCAACCGCTTTGTCCACGCGGATACCCAGTTCCTGGATGTAATGGTGTTCGAATTCCTGGGCTTTGGCATCTCTCCAGTAATTCTTTGTCTCTCCCCAATGCAGCGCCAGTTCCCTGGTGACGGCGGCGAGGCGGCTTTTGGTGGCGCTAAGATTCAAGTCGCTTCCTTCTTCGGGGCGGCATCGGCCGTTGTTTCAAGTGTGGCGCCTGGCGTTTCCTTTGGGGACGGCGAGGCATCGGGCGCGGCCACGTCCGCATAGGCTTCCAGGGTCTCGAGCACCTTGTCAAGGTACGCCACAGCGCGGCGCATGTCGGTGCTCAGAAACGAGTGCAAGCTATCCACCTCTTTGGCCATCGGGCTGGTCCGGTCCTCCATCGAGCGGCTCCATTTTTTGGTGATCTCCTGCTTCTCTTCGGCGTCCCGGATCTTGCGCCTGAGTCGCTGAACGGTCATTTCCTGGAGCGCCGTGGTGTTTTGCAGCTTGGAGACCCGGGCCGCAAATAATTCCTGCTGCGCGTCCTCGAGCTGGCGGCCCAGCAACCGCAATTCCTTGTTCCAATAATCCCGCTGCTCGCTTTCCAGCCATACCCGCATCCGCTGCAGTTCGTTGCTCACCTCCTCCACCGTCGGGCGCGCCTTGCTCAGAAATATAATCAAATCGGCCCGGAACGCCTCAATGGCTTCGAAGGACGTGACATGGGAGCGATCGGCCATGCCTCAATGCTGGTTCAGGTACTCCTCGATGCGTTGAGCCTTTCTCAGCAGGTAGGGCGTGTGCTCACGCGAAAGTTCGACGAACTTCTTCAACGCCTTCATCGTAATCTTGAATTCCTCGGCAAATCTTTCGTGCTCCTGGTCCTGCCAGGTGTCTCCGAGCGAGTTGAAGCGCGCTTGCAGCAATGTCAGCCGGTTCTCCAGGTCGGTATGAAACCGCTGCAGTTCGTCCGCGAACCGCCGCACTTTTTCCGGATCCATGATTGCTTGTGACACAGGTGGTCCTTTCGTCAGCGTTATCCGGCTTTTGACGGGGCAATTCCCGGAAAAAGCCTATCCGTATCATAACCCTTCGCCAAGGCCAACCGCAATGATGGTTTCTGGAACCGAAGTGGCCGCGGGCGCATTCACTTTTTTGGGTGGCGCGCGGCCGAGGCTCCTAATCTTAATCTTTCTCTTAATCCTGATCTGGCTGGTGGGCTTAGTCAGGGCCAATTCCGATTACCGGATGCACGAAGGAGATTAGCCCGACTTCCGCTATTCGATTCCGAAAGTCACGATTTTCGGGGGCTTTAGTTTCGCAAGTAATTGACACTGTGGCTCCGGGTTTTTGAAATTCGCTGTAGTGCAGACCAACCCCCTTTTTCTTTGCGTTCGCTTGTGCATA